>JAIVIH010000118.1 GCA_020200615.1 Actinomycetota bacterium
CTGGCGCTCCGTCTCCCCCACGTACTTGTTGAGCAGCTCGGGGCCCTTGATGTTGAGGAAGTAGCTGCGGGCCGCCTTGTCGCCGGTGACCTCGCTGACCTTCTTGGCCAGGGAGTTGGCCACGGCCTTGGCGATGAGGGTCTTGCCGCAGCCGGGAGGGCCGTAGAGGAGGATGCCCTTGGGGGCGGGCAGCTTGTGCTCCTCGAACAGCTTGCGGTGGACGTAGGGCAACTCGACGGCGTCGGTGATCTGCTCGATCTGGACGTCGAGGCCGCCGACGTCGTCGTAGGTGATGTCGGGCACCTCTTCGAGGACCAGCTCCTCGACCTCGGGCCGGGGCAGGCGCTCGAGGAGGAGGCCGGTGCGGGGGTCCATGAGGATCATGTCGCCGGAACGCAGCTTCTGGCCGATGAGCTGCTCGGCCAGCTCGACCACCCGCTCCTCGTCGGCCCGACCGACTACCAGGGCCCGGACCCCGTCTTCCAGGAGCTCCTTCAGGGTGACGACCTCACCCGAGATTTCCGCCCCGCGGGCGAGGACGACGTTGAGGGACTCGTTGAGCACGACCTCCTGGCCCCGGACGAGCTCGTCCGCCTCCAAAGCGGGGTGCAGGGCGACCCGCATCTTGCGGCCACCGGAGAAGACGTCGACCGTGCCGTCATCCTCGTTGCGGCCCAGGAGCGTGCCGTAGGCCGACGGCGGCTGGGTGAGCTTCTCGACCTCCTGGCGCAGCTCGGCGATGTGATCGCGGGCCTCGCGGAGGGTGTAGGTGAGCTTCTCGTTCTGGGCCACGGCCTGGGCCAGCTGGCCCTTGGTCTCGAGCAGGCGCTCCTCCAGGGTCCGCACCCGCTTGGGGGCGTCCTGGAGCTTCCGGCGGAGGGTGACGACCTCCTCCTCGAGAGACTTGACCTGTTCGAGCAGGAGGCCGACTTGCTGCTCGTAGGCGGCCAGCCGGCGCTCGTACTCGGAGTTCGACGCGGGACTCACGTCCACATCTCCTTCTGGCGCATCACCTGGAGGCAACCATACACCGGCCCCTTCCGAAAACGGCGACGCTTAGAGGGGCCCCGGCCGGGCCGGCGAAGCCGCAGACAAGCATGGGACCCCGGCCGGGGCGGCGAAGCCGCAGACAACACGGTCCGGCATGGGGCAGGGGCCCACGCTCCGGAGGAGGGCGGGGCCGGCTCCGTGCCCGAACGGTTTGGCGGGCCCCGCCCGGGCGCCGAAGACGCAGAGACTTGGTTTACGCGGCCAGATCCGGGTAAATTACTGAGCGACGAAACTAGAGCACCATCCAAGAGGACGAGGCGAGGCTGACCACATGGCCATGAAGGTCTGGATTGACCAGGATCTCTGCACGGGCGACGGCATCTGCGAAGAGATCGCTCCCGACGTCTTCACCCTTCTCGATGACGGGTTGGCCTACGTGAAGGAGGGCTCGAAGGTCTACAGCGATCCCGGTGGGGTCGATGGACTGGCCGTAGTGCCCGCCAACATGGAAGAGGCCACCATCGAGTCGGCCGAAGAGTGCCCCGGCGAGTGCATCTTCATCGAAGTCGAGTAGCCGCGTCAGGAGGGTACTTGCCCGGGGTGCGCCGGTTGGGCGACCCTGTTGCCCCGGTGCTCACCAGTTTCTCCCCCTCACCCGCCCGCGCCCGTCGGGCGCTGCTCGCCGTGCTCCTGGTGGCTGCGGCCCTCGTCGCCGACGCCGGCTCGCGCCCCGAGCTGGCGACTTCCTACCCCACGGCGAACATCGAGATCGACGGCCACGGGTTCGGCCACGGCCGGGGGATGGGCCAGTGGGGTGCCCTCGGCTACGCCTTGGCCGGCGCCAGCCACACCGACATCCTCCGTCACTTCTACAGCAACACCTCGACCGGCGACATCGGCAACCCGGACTACTACACCGTCCGTATGACCCGCCTCGACGGTCTCGAGACGGTGGCCGTCCAGGAGCGGGGCCACCTCCGCACGAGCGTGGATCCCGCTGGCCTGTTCAGCGCCCTGCGGGCCGTCCGGACGGGACCCAACACGTTCCGCGTGGACAAAGGCGTTGGGTGCGGCGGGCCCTGGGAAGTGCTCCGATCGACCGTCCCCGGCCCGGTGTGGTTCGCCCCCCAGAATCCGGGTGACGACCGCCAGGAGATGCTGCAGCTGTGCGAGCCCGGCGGCACCCTCCGCTGGCTCCGAGGGCAGATCGTCGCGACCGAGGCCACGGCTGACGCCACCGGCATCCCCTCTCGGCAGCGCACGCTGAACTTCGTGGACATGCAGAGCTACCTCAGGGGTGTCGTCCCGCGGGAGAGTCCGGCGTCGTGGGGCGACCTCGGCGGCGGCGCCGGTATGAACGCCCTGCGAGCCCAGGCCGTGGCTGCCCGTTCCTACGCTCAGGCCGAGAACCGATACCCCTACGCCCGGACGTGTGACACGACCGCCTGCCAGGTCTACATGGGCCGCGCCGAGCAGGACGGCGCCGGCTTCCGTGACCTCGAGGATCCGCGCACCAACCAGGCGGTCGACGAGACGAACGGCCAGGTCCGGATTCTGAACGGAGCCGTGGCCCGCACCGAGTTCTCCTCGTCCACTGGTGGATACACCGCCGGCGGTGTGTTCCCCGCGGTCGTAGACGAGGGCGACGCCATCGCCTCCAACCCCCACCACAGCTGGCACGCGTCGGTTCCCGTCTCGCGCATCGAGAGCAACTACTCCCAGATCGGGACCCTGAACGCGGTACGGGTCACCCGCAGGAACGGACTGGGGGACTTCGGCGGTCGGGCCCTCGACGTGGTCCTGGAAGGCTCCCGGGGCAGCGTGACCATCAGCGGCGACGATTTCCGCTTCTACGCCGACATCCGCTCCGACTGGTTCCGAATCGTGGAACCGGCTACGCCTCCGCCGCCGGCGAACTCGTGGAACGGCCCGTACCCCTTCCGACCCGACGGGACCCTGCAATCTTCGCCGGACGCTGCCGCCGTGAGGGGCCAGGAGCGCGTCGACGTCGTCGTTCGGGGCACGAACGGCTTTTACTGGACGTTCTGGAACGGTTCAGGGTGGTCGAACTGGACCGGCCTCGGTAGTCCCCCCACCGGCCTCGACGGCGACCCGACGGTGGTCTCCTGGGCGTCCGGGCGGCTGGACGTGTTCGTGAGGGGCGCCACCGACGGCAAGCTGTGGCAGACCTTCTCCGACAACGGCGGGGCCAACTGGTCCCCCTGGCTCAAGCCCGTGGGCGATGACGGCGTGCTGGCCGGTGCCACGGACGGCGCGATCTACCAGCGCTTCTACGAGGGAGCCTGGAACGATCGCTGGCTGCTGCAGGGTTCCCCGCCGCCCGGTGTGCAAGGTGATCCGGCTACGGCTTCGCGTGATTCGAGCCGCGTCGACCTGTTCGTCAGGGGCGGTGACGACAAGTTGTGGCAGAAGTCCTGGGACGGTGCCCAGTGGTCGGGATGGTCGCAACCGGTGGGCGCCAACGGGGTACTGGCGTCGAGTCCGGACGCCACGTCTTGGGATGCTGGGAACCTGCTTGTCTACGTCCGCGGTACCGACGGCGGAATCTATTTCGTTCGCTTCGGCAACGGGTGGGCTCCATGGTCGCGGCTGGGTAGCGCCGGAGACGTGATCCAGGACGGCCCCGGTGCCACCTCGAGAGGAGCGGGGCGCTTCGACGTGTTCGTGCGGGGAACCGACAACCGGGGTTGGCAGCTCTGGCGATGACCGCTGGGCCCGAGCGGCCCTCTGAGCGCGATAGCGGATCGAAACTCTGCCCCCAGGGTCGTCGAGGAACTGGACCCCGGGTGAGGCGCGATGCGGTTGACGACGCGGAATCGCATGTAGCCACGGAGGCGGTGGGAACCGACCGTTGGGTCGGGACGGCCGTGGTGACCGCCGTTGTCGTAGGGGTCCTTCTCCGGATCTGGTTCATCTCCTCTGCCCTCGGGCCCTTCGACTCGGATGAGGCCGTGGCCGGGCTCATGGGCCGGCACATGCTGGACGGGGAGTTCTTCTCCTTCTACTGGGGCCAGGCCTACGGCGGAGTTCACGAAGCGGTACTTCTCACCGTGTTGTTCGCGGTGCGGACGCCGGCGTGGCTGGCCATGGAGATCGTCCCCATGGCCCTCAGTGGCGTGGCCGCCCTGCTGACTTGGAGGATCGGTCTCCTGACCTTTGGCCGCGCTGGGGCAGCGCTGGCCGGATCGCTCTTCTGGTGCAGCTCCGCGGTGTTCGTATGGCAATCCACCAAGGAGCGGAGCTTCTACACGGCGACCCTCGTCGCCGGCACGGCGGTCCTCTTTCTCACCCTTCGACTGATTGAGCGGCCAACCCGCCGGGATGCGCTGCTGCTGGGTGTTGCGGGCGGTGTTGGCTGGCACTCCAGCCCGAACATCGTCTACATGGCGGCGCCCGCCCTCCTCTGGTTGCTCATCGAAACCGTTCGAAAGCGGGACCTGACCGTGCTCCGGATGTCGTGGGTGGCGGCTGTCGGGGCGGTGGTGGGCGCCCTACCCTGGATCTACTCCAACCTCGCGAGCGGAGGTGCCTCGCTCAAGGTGGGCGAGGTGCTCGACACGACCTACGCCTTCAGGCTCGGGGCCTTCGCCAAACGAGCCCTTCCGTATGCGCTGGGCGCCCAGACACCCCAGTGGGAGATCACTCTCCCGTCCAAGATTCTCTATGCCTTCTTGCTGGCCGGCCTGGCCCTGGCTGTCCTGCGCCTTCCCAGGAAGGCGTACGTCTTCGTCCTGGGGCTGGCGATGCTTCCCTTCATCTTCGCCGCCCTCCCCACTTCCTGGTATGTCAGGGAGCCCCGGTACCTCTACTTCACCTGGCCCTTGGTGGTCCTCGTGGTCGGAGGTGCGTTGGGAACGCTCCGAAACCACAGCCTGGCCCTCGGGGTGCTCGTCCTGATCGCCGCCGGCAGCGTGGCCAGTACGGCCGTGATGGTCGAACGGGGCGAATCGGTGAAGGGCCTATGGGATTT
Organism: Actinomycetota bacterium; assembly: GCA_020200615.1. The sequence continues at coordinate 4,982 of JAIVIH010000118.1, forward strand.
CGCTCCCGGTGATCTGAGCCCGGTGATCGCCCGCCTGGACGCCGAAGGCCAAGACCGTGTCTTCGCCGACTACTGGATCGCCTACCGACTGGCGCTGGCCACCGACGAGAAGGTCATCGCCGCGCCGCTCCAGATGATCCGCTACGAGCCTTACGAAGCGGAGGTCCGGGCGGCTGAGAACCCGACCTACGTGTTCTTCGACGGGTCGTGTGACGAAGAGAAGTTC
>JAIVIH010000119.1 GCA_020200615.1 Actinomycetota bacterium
GGATGGGCCTACGGACCGAACCACGCCTTTTCGACATCGCAGTCCCTGGGGTCGGTGTGGCCCCTGGCCGGGATCATGGCCGCGGGAGTGGCTCTCGGGCCGGTGGCGGCGGCTGCCTCCGGAGTGGCGATCGGAGTGGCCCGGACGTTCGCCACCCTCATCAACGGCGCCACCATCGACTCCAGCGGAAAGGTCCTCTCGCTCGTCAACACCATGGTCTTCTACGCCCTCGGGGGCTTTGCCGCCGGGTACCTGACCCGCCTCCTGCGCCGGGCCGAGCGCGAGATCTCCGCCGCCCGGGCCCGCGAGGAGGTCGCCCGCACGCTCCACGACGGGGTCCTGCAGACCCTGGCTGTGGTGGAGCGCAGGGCCGGCGACCCGGAGCTGGCCCGGCTGGCGCGGCAGCAGGAGCGTGATCTACGGGAGTTCCTGTTCGGCGTCCCGGGAGAGGGCGGCTCGGCTGGCGGCGGCGACCTCGGCGCCTCTCTGCGGGCCCACGCCGCCCGGTTCGAGCAGGCCTTCGGAGGCCGGGTCGACGTGATCGTGGCCGAAGATCTTCCCGCTCTGACGCCTCCCCTGGTGGAGGCCCTGGCTGGAGCAGTGGGCGAGGCGCTGGTGAACGCGGGCAAGCACGGGGCTGCGGCCAAGGTGACGGTCTACGTCGAGCCGGGCGACGATGAGGGCGTGTTCTGTTCGGTGAAGGACGACGGCTCCGGCTTCGATCCGGAGCGGACGGCCGAGGGCGTCGGCCTCTCCCGGTCCATCCGGGGGCGGATCGAGGAGGCAGGCGGGCGGGTCGACGTCCTCAGCCGTCCGGGAGACGGGGCGGAGGTGTGCATGTGGCTCCCGTGAGGGTGGTGCTGGCCGACGACCATTCGATCTGGCGCGACGGGGTGCGGGCCGACCTGGCCGACGGGTTCTCGGTCGTGGCCGAAGCGTCGACCGCCGAGGAGGCGATCGCCGCCATCCGCCAGTACCAGCCCGACCTCGTGGTCTGTGACCTGCAGATGCCAGGGGGCGGAGGCCTGAAAGTGGTGCGCACGTGTAGCCAGGAGACCCGCATCGTGATGCTCACCGTCTCCGAGCAGGAGCGTGACCTCCTGGACGCGGTGGCCGCGGGAGCGGTGGGCTACCTGATCAAGTCGACCTCCGGGCCCGAGCTCCGGACGAGCCTGCGCCGCGCCGCCAACGGGGAGCCCGTCTTCTCGCCCACCCTGGCCGCGCTCCTCCTCGGCGAGTTCCGGCGCATGTCCAAGGCCTCGTCGGGTGTCCAGCCACTGTCGGAACGGGAGCGGGAGGTGCTCCAGCTCGTGGCCCGAGGCCACACCTACAAGGAGATCGGCAGCCGGCTGTTCATCGCCGAGAAGACGGTCGAGAACCACGTGCGCAACATCCTGGGAAAGCTCCATCTGAGCCGGAAGCAGGAGCTGATTCGCTACGCCCTGGAGCACGGCATCGAATAGCCCTCGCCGGCAGCCCGCTGGACAACCCGGGGCGTGACTGGTTCACTGCCGCGAATGCGCCGCGCCCTCTGGCTGCTGGGGCTCGCGGCGGCGATGCTCGTATCCGGCTGCTCCGACGACAAGCCCTCGTCGGCACCGGACAGCCCCGAGAGCGCGCCCGCGCCCACCACCACGCCCGAGGCTCCCGAAGGGTCGCAGTTCGATCTGGAAGCGTTCGACGCCCAGGCGGTGGAGGGGCAGGGGTCGTCAGAAGAGGTCCTCCGGACGCGGGTCATCGGGGCGCTGGACCGCTATCTGACCGAGGCCGTGGTCCGTCCGCTCCGCTCCGGTGAGCCGGCCGGGGGTCTGGACGCCGTCTTCGGCGGGCCCGCCGTTTCCCGGCTGACGGGCCCGGACCGCGCTGCTCTGGTCGACGAAGGCCTGCCCCTGGTGACTGATGTCGACGTGGAGACGGCGACGGTGAAGGTGAGCGCCCTCAACGGCCCCAGTGGCACCGGGGTGGTCGTCGCCGCCATCCGCCTCAACGTCACCGGCCGGGTCGGGACGACACCCCTGACCATCGAGCGGACGGGGGAGCTGCTGCTGGCCCCCGAGGGCGAGACGTGGAAGGTCCACGGCTACGACATCCGGGTCACCCGCGACACGGCCGCGGGCACGACCACGCTCCAGGCGCCATGAGGTACCGGGGCCTGGCCATCGTGACCGGCGTCCTCGTGCCGGTGCTGCTGGCCGCAGGCGTGGTCGCGTCTGCTACTCACGGTGGGCCCGGGGTGGAGCTGGGCGAGACCGCGTTCGAGATCCACCGGGTCGACGAAGCCCACTTCCCGGGCCCGCCGGACAAGCCCGTCTTCGTCCTGGTGATGGGGAACGACGCCCGGCCGGGGGAGACCAGCTCCCGGGCCGATGCCCTCCACCTCATCGGCCTCAACCCGGCCGCCGGCCAGGCCACCATCCTCAACATCCCGCGCGACACGTACGTCGACATTCCCGGGCGAGGATCGGACAAGATCAACGCCGCCCACGTCTACGGCGGGCCCGAGCTCCAGGCCCAGGCCGTGGGGCAGCTCGTGGGGGTCGAGGTCCCGTTCGTGGTGAGCACCGGTTTCGAGGGGTTCTCGGCCATGGTCGACGAGCTGGGCGGGGTGGAGGTCAACGTTCCCTTCGACATGGCCGATGCCAATTCCGGCGCCTTCTTCTCGGCCGGCCCGACCCGCATGGACGGGACGCAGGCGCTGGCCTTTTCCCGGAACCGGGGGGTGCCGGGCGGCGACTTCCGCCGGAGTGAGGACCAGGCCCTTGTGATCCTGGCCGGCCTGGCCAAAATGAGAGGAGCGGACCCCAGCCCGGCGAACACCCTCCGGTGGCTGGCCGTGCTCCTGCGCCACGGCCGGTTCAACGGCGCCGGCCTGCCCGACATCTACCGCCTGGGCCGGATGGCGCTGGCCGTCGACCCGGCCAAGGTCCGAAACGTGACCATGCCCGGTGCCGGCGGCTCTGCGGGCGGGGCATCAGTGGTGTTCGTGGGCGCCGGCGCTGACACCCTCTTCGCCGACATGCGAGACGACGCCGTCCTGCAGTCGCACTGACACATTGGCGGCGGGCACCCGGGCCCTTCGGGCCTCGCCCGCCGCTGCCGGCGAGGGCCCCTGCCCCGCCGGCCTGGCTAGCGCCGCCGGGCGGCGCCCGGGTCGTAGCGAAAGAGCCGGCCCGGCCACCTCGTGCTCTGGTCGACCTGAGGCCAGCCGTGGCGGCGGAGAGCTCGGCGCAGCGCCTTCGACGACCGC
>JAIVIH010000370.1 GCA_020200615.1 Actinomycetota bacterium
TGATTCGGGGTCGACGATTTCGGGCAGCTCGGGAGCGGAGGCGTCGGTCATGTCCCGATCCTTCCCCAACTCACGCCCGGGCAGCCACCAGGGGCACCAACATCTCCGCCGGGGTGAGCGACCGCAGGCGCAGCGTCACGTCCTGGCGGTAGTTGATGTCGCCGATCGGCGCCTGATGGCGCAAGTCGTTCCGCCGCTGCTCGAACAGCGTCATCCATGTCTCCTGGTCGATCAGCTCGCTCACGGTGACCGTGCCTCGGGTCTTGCCTTCGAAGGTCCCGGTCAGGGTGAAGCGCCAGGCGCGCCGGGGCTGCCCGCCCACGTCAACCGTCTCCTCGCCGAGGACGCTCGTCGTGCCCGAGAACGTCGAGCCGGCCGCCTCCCGGCAGAAGAACGGTGCGCTCCACAGTCCGGCGGCAACGTCCACGTGGCGGATGGCGGGGTCGCACGTCAGCGTGGTCGTGGTGGCCAGCCCGAACCAGCGGACGTCGTTGGTGTTCCCCGTCAGGTCGAGGACTCCGGGCCCGCTGCAAGCGGCGTGCTCCTCCTGATGTTCCTCCAGCAGGATGACGTGGAACGTCCAGGCGCAGCCCGCGCCGTGGCGGACCGTGCGAGTCGTCACCGCCGGGTAGCGGCGATTGGCGCCGAGGATGCTCACGCTCTCGGAGCCGTCGGTGGTGTAGCGGTACACGCCCGGCGACGGGCGCGGTGCGGCCGTCGCACCCGACCCTCCCGGTGATCCACCCGGCTCCGGGGTGGCGGCCACCGTCGACGGGGGCACCGGCGGCACCCCCGTCCCAGCGGGGACGCTCGTCGTCGAGGAATTCGAGTCGGGCGGCAGTGTCGTCGACGCATCGGCTACCACGGTGGTGGCGACGTCGGGCGCCTCTTGAAAGCGCCGCACGGCCTCGCTCACCGTGACGGTTGTCCCATCCGTCCTCGTGAGGGCGACCACATCGGCTGCGAGAAGGATCACGATGGCAAGGGCCAGCGCGGGCTTGGCGAACCCCCGCCCGCCCATCTCCTTCGTCCTCCGTCAGCTCTTCTTCTTAAGCTTCGGCTTGAACCCCACCTGGCTCTCGGCGTCCTCCAGGTTGAGGTTGTTGCGCACCTCGACGATCTTCCCGTCCACGATGCGGATCGTGTCCGACCCGTTGATGTCTCCCTCTTTGCCGGTGGGGGCGTGGCCGTCGAAGTCGCCCGTGTGCTTGTAACGGGCCGACCAACGAGTGACCACCGTGTCGCCGTCGACCTTGAGGTCCTGCACCTTCACCTTGAGCTCCGGCGTCGCCGCCCGGTAGGTGGCGATCATCTCCTTGAACCCCTCGATGCCCCGAATGGGCTCATCACTGATGGGGGAGTGGAGCACGAAGTACTTCCGAACGATGGCTTCGGGCTTGTCGCTCGCCATCCGCCGCTCCTTTCAGTCGCCGATCCGCCTCCCCGAAAGGCTATCTCCCAGGCGGCGCCAGCAGGGCCCGTCCGACCTCGTCGGTAGAATGGCGGGTCGTGAACGGCACCGGACCGCCCACCCGGGCCGATTTTATCCGCGACATCATCGAGGACGACTTACGCAGCGGGAAGCACGGCGGTCGGGTGCTCACCCGGTTTCCGCCCGAGCCCAACGGCTACCTGCACATCGGCCACGCCAAGTCGATCTGCCTCAATTTCGGCATCGCCCTCCAGTACGGCTCCCGCTGCAACCTGCGCTTCGACGACACCAACCCGGCCAGGGAGGAGCTGGAGTACGTCGAGTCCATCCAGCGCGACGTGCAGTGGCTCGGCTTCTCGTTCGGGGAACGGGCGCTCTTCGCCTCCGACTACTTCGAGGAGATGTACGACCTGGCCGAGGGTCTCATCGTCGAGGGCAAGGCCTACGTCGACGATCTGAGCGAGGACGAGATCAAGGAGTACCGGGGCAGCCTCAGCGCACCCGGTCGCCCGTCGCCCTACCGGGACCGCACCGCCGAGGAGAACCTGGCCCGCTTCCGGCAGATGCGCTCCGGCGACCTGCCCGACGGCGCCTGTGTGCTGCGGGCCCGGATCGACCTCGCCGCCCCGAACATGAAGATGCGCGACCCGCTCCTCTACCGGATCCGCCACGCCCACCACGACCGCACGGGCGACGCCTGGCCCATCTACCCGATGTACGACTGGGCCCACCCGCTGTCCGACGCCATCGAGGGGATCACCCACTCGCTCTGCACCCTGGAGTTCGAGAACAACCGCGAGCTGTACGACTGGGTGATCGAGCACACCCGGGTGTCGGAGCGCCACGGGGCCAGCCGTCCAATGCGTTCGGGCCACGCAGGCCGTCCATTGCGTTCGGGCCACGCAGGCCGGCCCCAGCAGATCGAGTTCGCTCGCCTGAACCTCGACTACACGGTGCTGAGCAAGCGCAAGCTGCTCCTCCTCGTGGAGGACGGTCACGTCGCCGGCTGGGACGATCCCCGCATGCCGACCATCGCCGGCATGCGCCGGCGTGGCTACCGGCCGGAGGCCATCCGCGCCTTCGCAGACCTGATCGGCGTGGCCAAGGTCAACTCGACCGTCGACATCGGCAAGCTCGAGTACTGCGTCCGCGACGACCTCAACTGGGTCGCCCCCCGGGTTCTGGGCGTGCTGCGGCCTCTGAAGGTGACGATCACGTCGTGGCCCGAGGGCGAGGTCGAGCACCTGACCGGTCCCTACTTCCCCCCCGACGTGGGCAAGCCGGGGGAGCGGGCCCTGCCCTTCGGGCGGGAGATCCTGATCGACAGCGACGACTTCGCTCTCGACCCACCGGCGGGCTACCAGCGGCTGGCGCCCGGGCGGACGGTGCGGCTCCGGCACGGCTACTGCATCACGTGCGAGGAGGTGATCGAGCGGGACGGCGAGGTCGTCGAGCTGCGCTGCCGCCACGTGCCCGACTCGGTGGGCCGGACGCCGCCCGACGTCGAGGTGTGGGGCGTGATCCAGTGGGTGTCAGCCGGCCACGCCGTCCCGGCCGAAGTCCGCCTCTACGACCGGCTGTTCGCCGTCCCCCACCCCGAGCAGGGGGCGGGTGACCTGAGCGCCCACCTCAACCCGAACTCCCTCCAGGTCGTCGGCGGCGCCATGCTCGAGCCGAGCCTGGCCGCGGCCGAGCCGGGCAGCCGCTGGCAGCTGGAGCGGATCGGATACTTCGTGTTCGACCAGGATTCGCGCCCGGGCGCGCCCGTCCTCAACCGGATCGTCACCCTCCGCGACTCGTGGCAGGCCCGGCCGGAAGCGCCGCCCGAGGCTGAGGCTCGTGCGCAATCGGCCAAGGCCAAGACCCGGCCGCCCAAGCGGAGTCGCACCGATTTCCGGGCCGAGGCCCGCTCGAGGGACCCGGTGCTCGCGGCCCGGTACGTCGAGTGGCCGGCGCAACACGGGATCTCCGAAGCCGACGCCGACCTGCTGACGGGCGATCGCGCCACCGGCGACCTCTTCGCCGCAGCGATCGTCGAGGGGGCGCCGCCGGCGGCGGTGGCCCGATGGGTCATCAACGAGCTTCCCTCGGCCCTCGGCGATCGGCCCCTCGCCGACTCCCCCATCAGCGGGGCCGGGCTGGGCGCCCTCGTCACCGCCGTGGGATCCGACGCCATCACCGGGCCTGTGGCCAAGGAGGTCCTGGCCGAGATGGCGGAACGCGGCGGCGACCCCCGGAAGATCGTCGCCGAGCGCGGGCTGGCCCAGGTGAGCGACGAGGGGGAGATCGCGGCCATGGTCGACGAGGTGCTGGCCGGCAACCCCGACAAGGTCGACCTGTACCGCAGCGGGAAGACGTCGTTGCTGGGCTTCTTCGTCGGACAGGTGATGAAGGCCTCGCAGGGCAAGGCCAACCCCCAGGTGGTGCAGAAGTTGCTCGGCCAGCGTCTCGGCTGAGGACGCTGGATGACGGGGCCGCGGGACGCTAGTCTCGAATGACAGGTCTGTAACTTGTCCACAGGGCCCTGTGGACAAAACTGCAGACCGCCTGGGGAGGCAGCGGTGGTCAGGGAGCCGGTCGTGGGGAAGGGCTGCGTTCGTTGACGGCGGGCAGCAGCTTCGCCCACCTTCATCTGCACACCGAGTTCTCCATGCTCGACGGCGCCAGCCGGGTGCGGGAGGTGGTCGCCGCCGCCGCCGCCGACGGTCAGCCGGCCATCGGCATCACCGACCACGGCAACATGTACGGCGTTCTCGACTTCTACCGGGCCGCCCGGGCCGCGGGCGTCACCCCGGTCCTGGGTACGGAGGCGTACCAGGCGGCCGAGAGCCGCCACGAGCGTCCCCTCCGCAGGGGTCGGCTAGACGACACCGGAGGCGAAGGGGCCGAGGGCGACAAGCTCTACTACCACCTCACCCTCCTGGCCGAGACCACGGCCGGGTACCGCAACCTCATCAAGCTGTCGTCGGCCGCCTACCTCGAGGGCTACTGGTACAAGCCCAGGGTCGACTGGGAGCTGCTCGAGCGCTACCACGACGGGGTCATCGCCAGCACCGGCTGCCTCGGCGGTGTCGTCTGCCAGGCTCTCCTGCGGGGGGACGTGGAGGGGGCCACGGTGGTGGCCGGGCGCCTGCAGGACATCTTCGGGCGGGGCAACCTGTTCGTGGAGCTGCAGGAC
>JAIVIH010000371.1 GCA_020200615.1 Actinomycetota bacterium
GGATGGTGCTGACAGGACCGGACGCCCCGCCGTAAATAGGTCACTTGACCGATGGTTCCGGCGCCGGGAAAGGCGATGCTGAATATGCCGTACTCCATCAGTTCGATGTACTCGACGAAGGGGAATCATCCAGATGTTGCACACAGGGCCGAGCCCACGCCGTCGTCCGATCCTCGCCGCTCTCGCCTCCTCGGCCATGCTGACCGGGCTCCTGATCGGGATCGCGCAGAGCCCGGCCGCGGCCGATGTGACGTCGGTCAGGGGCTATGCCTGCGGTTTCATCACCAACGTGGGCCTCTTCGGCGGCCCCCAGTCGAGGATGGGATGCAACCCCCAGATAAGCCGGCATGGCAGCGCGCCGGTGGGCCCGACCACCCTGAGCCCCTCGGTGGCGCTCCCGTCGACCGGCTCGCCCGAAATCTCCGCCCACGACGCCGACGGGATCAGGCACGTGTTCGGCCCCGCCACCATCACCGGCGGAAGATGGACGGCGGATCTGGGCACGGCCCCGCCGTCGGGCCCGATCACGGTGAGAACCGCGGGAACCATCGGCGCGGGCGGGACGGTGACCGCCTCCACCGACGTCACCCTCGACGCCGGCGTGCCGGGCTCCGAGACGCCCAACGACGGACCCGGCGGGTTCGGGCCCTTCCCCGTGGAAGGGGACTCGCTGCACGTGGAGTGCAGGGCGACGGAAACCAGCCTCACCGGCTCGACCACATTCGTCAACGCCACTGTCGCCACCTCGACGGACGCCCAGGGGGAACCTGTCACCTTCGAGGCGATCCCCAACAACCCGCCGGTCAACTACACCCGCCACGGAGTGATCACCAACGTGGGTGACGTCTTCGCCGTCGTCTACAACGAGCACATCATCAACCCCGATGGCTCGCTCACCGTCAACGCCGCCCACATGTACCTGTTCGGCCCCACCGCCGTGGGCGAGGTCATCAAGGGCCAGGTCACCTGCGGGACCAACCCGCCTGCGAGCCCTCCGAGCGACACGAAGATTCCGGTCTGCGGCACCCCCGTGGTCAAGCCCGTCGGTCCCTCCGACCCGACCCCCCAGACACCCCGCTCGGAGCTGGTCGGGGTGTTCGACGCCGGCGGCCTCCAGTCCATCACCAATGTCCAGGTCACCAACGGCACCGTCCAGATCGGGACCTTCCCCAACAACGACGCCGATCCGAACAACGACTACCTCAAGTTCACCCCCGGCCAGACAGGGCCGCTCGCCGTAATCGGCACGCGAACCGCGACCGCGGAGACGGCGGGGCTTCCCTTGGTGTGGTCGTTCGACGCCACCGACGCGGCCGGCAACGTCGCCCACTGCACGGGGGTGCTGGCCTCGGGGGCGACCACCTCCGTCGTCCAGAGCAGCGCTGAGCCCGGCGACCCGATCTCCGCTTCCGGCTCCGGGCTGACGCCGTCGGTGAGCTATCGCCTCCGGATGGGCACGAGCTCTGCGAACTGCGCGGCCAGTCCGCTCGCCCTCGGGGGCAACGTCGTCTCCAGCGCCAGCGGCACGATCGGCGCCACGAGCCGGATCATCCCGACGAACGCCACCTCGGGCGTGAAGTTCCTGTGCTGGGTGCGGGTCGGGAGCACAACCGACGCCGGGGCCGCCGACAGCATCACAGTCGTCTGACGGCTGGCGCCGGCCCTATCGCCCGTCGGTCTGGAGGAACCTCTGTCTGAATCAACCACGCACGCCGGGACTCTCCCGAGCGGCTCGAGATACTCGGTCGAGGTTCCCCAGTTCTGGAACGGGGTCCTGCTCCTGACCAGCCATCCCGTGCCCGTCGGGCCCGGCCAACCCCCGTGGGAGCCCGACGAGCCGCTGGTTCGGCACCTGGTGAGGAACGGCTATGCCGTGGCCGGGTCGGCGAACACCATCTTCTGGCCCCTCGAGCGGGTGTTCGCCGACCAGCCCGCCCTCCTCGACGTCGCCCACGGCATCCTGGGCTCGCCGCGCCACACGATCCTCCTGGGCCTCTCCATCGGCGGCATCATCTCGGCGGGCACAGTGCAGCGCTTCCCGGACCGCCTGTCCGGGGCGCTGCCCATGGGGGGGAACGTGGCCGGCGCGGTCAGCAACCACAACCGCGAGCTCGACATCGCCTTCGTGGTCAAGACCCTGCTCGCCCCGGACTCCACCCTGCGCGTTGTCGGAATAACCGATTCCCAGGCCAACCTGGCCCTGGCCACCAGGGTGTTGCACGAGGCGCAGGCCACGGCCGCGGGAAGGGCCCGCCTCGCTCTGGCCGCCGCCGTCGGCAACATCCCCGGGTGGTACCACCCCACCTCCCCTCAGCCCGCCCCGGACGATTTCGACGCCCGCCAGCGGAATCAGTTCGCCTGGTTCGAAGCAGTGGGCTTTCTCGTGTTCTTCCTGGCCCGCAAGCAGGTCGAGATGCAGGCGCGCGGGAACCCGTCGTGGAACACCGGCGTCGACTACCGGGAGTTGGTCTCCGGTTCGATCAACCGCGACGAGGTTGCGGCGCTCTACGCCGCCGCGAATCTGGACCTGGACGAGGATCTCGACCGCCTGGCCGCCGGCGACCGGATCGAAGCCGATCCGGATGCGGTCGCCTACCTGGAGGAGCACATCGTCTTCAACGGCGACCTCAACGGGGTGCCCGTGCTGACCGTGCACACCGACGGCGACGGGCTCGTGACCCCCGACCACGAGCGGGCCTACGCCGACGTGGTCACCCACGCCGGACACCAGGACCACCTCAGGCAGCTCTACGTACACCGGGGAGGGCACTGCACCTTCACCTTTGCCGAGGTCCTCACCGCCGTCGACGTGCTCATCGAGCGCATCCAGGGCGGCGCCTGGCCCGACCTCGACCCGCAGTCCCTCAACGAGGCCGCCCAGCGGTGGGGAGCGGAGGAGAACGTGCTGGTCGGCGGCGAAGCCACCCAGCCTCAGTTCTTCCCCTTCGGGCCATGGCCCTTCCCCCGGCGGTACGACGCCCGCGACGTCGTGTCGAAGGCGCCGCACGTGATGAACGAGCGCCGTGACGCGAGTGTCCATACCATCCCGGCGGCTCTATATGGGTAACTTGAGTGGAATGGGAGACGACATGGCGCGCCCACAGGCAGGCGGCCGCCGTCGTGCCCTCGTCTTCGCAATGCTGGTATCGATGGTGGGTCTGGTCCTGACCGGGATCGGGCAGGGCCCAGCCGAGGCCGAGGTCACCGAGGTCACGGGCAGCGCCTGCGGGTACATCACC
>JAIVIH010000372.1 GCA_020200615.1 Actinomycetota bacterium
AGCTCGGTCTGCTCCCCCTCGCCCTCGAGCAGGCCTGCGCCTACGTGGAGGAGACGGGGATGGCCCTTCAAAGTTACCGGGACCTGCTCACCTCCCGCCGGGGCCGCGTCCTCGCACGCGGGACGCCCGCCTTTACCGCACCACCGTGGCGAGGACGTTTGGCCTGGCCTATGACCGGGCCGCTGCCTCAGCCCTTCGGCCGCCCGGGTGCTTGGCACCTGCGCCTTCCTGGCCCCCGACGACATTCCCACGCGCCTGGTGGCCACCGACGAACCCCTGGCCGACGAGGACGCCCTCGGCGTCTTGCGCCGCCTGGCCCTCGCCCGCCGCCAAGGCGACTCGCTGGCGGTTCACCGCCTCATCGGCGACGTCGTGCGGGAGCGGCTGGCGCCAGCCGAGGCGGCACGCCTGGCGGGGCATGCCATCGCCGCTCTGCAAGGTGCGTTCCCCAACCAGGCGCACGACCACCGGAGCTGGCCACGCTCAGCTCGATTGCTTCCCCATGTGCTCGCCGTGGCCACCCACTCACCGGCGACCGCCGAACTGGCCAGCCTCATGCAATCGGCGGGGATCTATCTATGGTCGCGCTCCCAACTCCGCTCGGCCGAGGAGCTACTGGAGCGGGCGCTGCGGATCTTCGAGGCCACCGATGGCCCCGGCCATCCCGTGGTTGCCCGCACGCTCAACAACGTCGGCCTCGTCCTTCGGGCTCTCGGGGACCTCGGGGGCGCCCGGGAGTACCAGGAGCGGGCGCTGCGGATCGAGGAGGCCGCCTACGGCCCCGACCACCCCCATACAAGAACAGTCCGTGGCGCGCTCGAGTAGTGCTGCCGTTGGGTCGTTGATCGTCCCGCTTTCGCGCAGGAATTCAGTTGTGATCGGTGACCGTCCCGCAAGCCGATCGGGCTTCGGAACGGTCGACGCCACGGCCGTCTCGGACGGGTCCCGCTTGGGTACGGCGCCTCGCCGGCCGCCGATTGCCGGCCTGCCCTCCCGTCCCTGCCACCGCGAGTGGGGCGGAAACTCGAAAGTCGGGCCTCTCGGCTCCCCAGGTTCGTCGAACGGGCTCCTCCGGGCGCTAGAAGACAGGGTCGTGGGAAGCGACCGCCGGCGGCTGGAACAGCCGGCGCTGGGTCTCGCTGAGCAAGCGCCACAGCCGGGCGGGCGGGTCCCTGTGACGTCCCCAAGCCAGGTGGCCTGGGGCGTACTTGAAGAGCACGGCCCGGCGCTCGTAGGGGGACCGCCACGGCAAGGTGCAGTGCGTCAGCGCCTCCGTGAAGATCAGCACCGAGCCGGCGGGGATCGGGATCTCCTTGACCCAGTCGGCGGGCACGCCCTCAGGGAGCCACTCGGCGGCTTTGTGGCTTCCCGGGATGCACCCGAAGCCACCGTTGCCGGAGTCGGTGTCGACGAGCGACCAGGTGACGGTGGTGAGGCCGTTGTACATGCGCCCGCCCCGGTGCACGTAGTACTGAGAGGGGTCCCACGGCGTGCCCCCGCCGTGTAGCCCAAGCCCCGAGGTTTCCGGCGCCATGACGATCCCGTAGGCATGGTCGAGGCGGAGATAATCACCCAGGAAGTCGCGCAGGCGCGGGAGCACCACCGGGTGATCGAGGAGGTCACGGAACCCCTGGTCCCAGAGGAGGAAGTCGGCCTCGAACCGCTGGCTCCCGACCGAGTCCCCCGGCGGCGGCAGGCGTCGGGCGGTGATCACGTCGTTCAGGCGCCGCGCTTCGTCAGGGGGGAGCACCCCGTCGATCACCAGGTAGCCGTTGACGTCGAAGAAGTAGCGCTCGTGTGCGGTCAGGCCGTCTGCCACATCCCAAGTGTCTACGTGGCAGCTCTGAGCTCGATCACCACATCGCCGCACGGGTGCAGCGTCTCGGCTTCGACGTGACAAAGTGCGTCTCGCGTCCCGGCGTGAGCACCAGCGTCTCGCGAAACGATCGGCGTTGTGGCACCTGCCACCGTCCCTCCCGTTGTCCCCATGCGGCGACGTGACCTGCGATCATAGTCATGGCGAACACGGCGATCCTCCGGTACAAGGTCGAGCCAGCTATCAGGGCCGCGCTGAGAAGGAATTCGCCCAGCTGTTCGCGTCGCAGGTCCGAACGCTCCCTGGCGGCGCCGTCCGGGAGTTCGATGCCGTCAGCGACGACCGCACTGTCGTGGTCAGCATCAAGACCTGTTCCGGCCTGACCTCCGGCGGGAACCGCTTCTGACGCGCGTCCGCAGCGCTCGCCGTTCGCAGGGCGTCTGCTCACCAGGCCGGGCACGTAGGCGACGGGGACCGCTCGGCGGGCGCTCGCGGCAATGGGGAGCTGGGTGATCAAGCCGGGCCGGTCGATGACCAGGCGAGGCATGCCGTGCTGGCCGGTCGTGAACAGACGCCTCAACGAGGTCGCAATCGTCGTTCGGATCACCGGACGAACAGCGAGTCACCCGGGTTGTCGAGGACGCCGGCGAAGTGCTCTGCGTCGCCCACGTCCAACCCGATCCAAACGCTCAGACTGCGGTCATCGACGAACGTGAAGTCGAGCAACGGTCGCGCCGAAAGCGGCGCAGACCATGGCTCCGTCCGGCGACCAGTCAAGCGCGACTACAGCTTGGCCGAGCTGCAGCGCCGTCTGCGCGGAGCCGCTCGCGGGGTCCCACAGCCGCACTGTGCCGTCGCCGCCGGCGCTGGCCACCGTGCGCCCGTCGGGAGCGAAGGCCACGGCGGTCACAGCGCTGCCAAGAACCTCCCGCGTGTGGCCAATGAGGACGCGTCGCTCGGAGCCGGTCGCCGGGTCCCACAGCCGCACGGTGCCGTCCTCGCCGGCGCTGGCCAGGGTGCGCCCGTCGGGAGCGAAGGCCACGGCGGTCACAGCGCTGCCAAGAACCTCCCGCGTGTGGCCGATGAGGACGCGTGGCTCGGAGCCGGTCGCCGGGTCCCACAGGCGCACGATGGCGTCGGTGGCCCCCGAGGCCAGGGTGGCCCCGTCGGGGGAGAAGGCCACGGCGTTGACCCAGCCCCCATGGCCGGCCAGGGTGGCCCGGGCCTCGCCGCTGGCCGGGTCCCACACCCGCACGGTGCCGTCGGTGCCCCCCGAGGCCAGGGTGACCCCGTCGGAGGAGAAGGCCACGGCGTTGACCCAGCCCCCATGGCCGGCCAGGTTGGCCCGGGCCTCGCCGCTGGCCGGGTCCCACACCCGCACGGTGCCGTCCAGCCCTCCCGAGGCCAGTCTGCGC
>JAIVIH010000373.1 GCA_020200615.1 Actinomycetota bacterium
GCCAGCACGGCCGGCGCCGCCGCCCCCAGCAGTCCCAACCCCACTCCCCGCCGGGAGACCCAGCCCAGGAACTCTCTGCGGCTCTGCCCCGCCGCCGAAACCATCGATGACTCCTCCACCCGCGGACCTCCCCCTCTGAGCACGGACGGCTCGGGAACCCGGCGAGTGGTGCGGTTCATTCCATGCGGCGAAGGGGGAGATGAATGGCTTACCCCAGGCCATCACGTCGCTGACGTCCTGCCCGTTTACCGCAGCTGTCCCGCAGACAGCTCCTCGGCCCACCGGCGGAGCCGGACAGTGGCCAGCGTCGGCGGGCGGCGCCTGTCGAGGCGGGCAAGGGAGGCTTTGATCCTGCGCAGCAGCTCGGCATCGCCCCGGCGGTCCCGGCACTCATCGAGATGGCGTCGGACCGACCTGGACTCGCCCGGCCCGAGCTCACCGTCGAGCCACGTCTCGACGCGCCGGCGAATGCGACGGTGGGCCACGCTGAGCACATCGGGAAAACCCGCCACGAGCCGGGGCCATTCCGTCGGCGGTCGAACCTCGCCGGGGCTGCCCTCGTCTCCACAGCACCCCGCGTAGGCCTTCGGCCGCGCAGGCGCCGTGGCGATCAGCGCCGCCTGTGCCGCTGGCCGTCATGGCCCGAATCGGCAGCGTCCTGGCCGTGGAGCGCCGTGACATACCTCGTGCTCATGGGGCCTCTCAGCGTCACCTTCGATCAGACGCGACGCCCTTGGTCGTCGGCTTGGTGTTCTGGCGGCGGGCACCGTCGTGCCCCGGCGGTCACGGCGACGGCCCCCACGCTCGTCGGCTGGGGTCTCGCCGTGCTGCTCACGCGTCACGGCCCCCTTCCCGACGAGCGAGAAGCTGCCACGTTTCTCGTCGGCGCCGGACTCGGTCTGCTCGCGTCCGGCGTCGTCGCCCGGGCGCGTCCCGGCCGAGAAGTCGGAGAGGGCTCGACGGTCCTCGTCGTCGGCGGAGCGGCCAGCCCGCCGGAGCTGAGCGGCGAGTCCCCACAGATCTCGCCGGCCTGCGCACGGGATGGAGCGAAGCGCTCCGTGCGCGTGCTCGCTCGTCGCTGCCGGCGTCGAGCCTCCATGGACCATCGGGACCACGAGTGCCCCGCTCAGGAATCCGAACCAAGACGTCGTGCCGGGGACGTCACCGTCCTAGGCCATAGCCGGCCTCGTCCAGCCCGGCGATCGGGGAGACGGCGGGAAGACTCCCCGTGCAGAGGAGGACGAAGCGGCTGTCGAGCCGATGCTGGCCGACCTCGACCTCGTGCGGGCCCATCAAGCGGGCCGAGCCCCAGTAGAGGTCTGCGCCGAGGGCGGCGAAGCGATCGGGGTCGTCGTCGCTCCCGGCGATGCCGTCCTGGACGGCATGTAGCCGACGCCACACGAGTGCGGTGTCGATGCGCGCCGGATCGACCAGCGGCAGTCCCCACCGGTCGGCGGTGCGCAGCTGAGGGCCACTTTGGCTGCGGCCAGCAGCGCCTTCGACGGCACGCAGCCCGTCCACAGGCAGTCGCCGCCGAAGCGGTCCCGCTCCACCAACGCGACCCGCAGACCGAGGCGGAGGGCGAACTCGGCGGCGGGCAGGCCGCCGGAGCCCATGCCGACGATCACCAGGTCATAGCGCGGGCCGCGGCGTGGGGGTGCCCGTCCCTCGGCTGTATTCACGGTTCGCCCTCGGTCTCGTTCCATCGGACAAGGTGCGAGCTGACG
The DNA here is from genome assembly GCA_020200615.1 of Actinomycetota bacterium. The sequence goes on from JAIVIH010000373.1 coordinate 1,728, forward strand.
CCCGGGCGGCACGGAAACCCGCCCGTGCAGTGCGCCATTCCCTGCCAGTGGCGGAATTCGAGAGCGCCGGAGCGGGTTCCCCTGGCGACCGACGCCGTGCGGAAGCCGGCGATGGCCAGGACCCGAACCGTGCTTCTACACCCCGCCGAGATCCCGTGCCGCCAGGTCGTCGAGCTCGTGACCGACTACCTGGAGGGTGCGCTCCCACCCACCGAGCGTCAGGGTGTCGCCGCCCATCTCGAGCACTGCCCGCACTGCTCCCGCTATCTGGACCAGATGACCGTCACCGTCGCGCTGCTGCGCCGGCTGCGGCCGCCGTCGCCCGAGCCCCAGGTTCGTTCCCAGCAGGCGGCCCTCTACCGCCGGGCGTGCGGAACGCGGCGCGACCGATGAGCCTTCCCGCCAGCAGCCCACGGGATAGGCGGTCGGTGGAGGCAGGATCGGCGTGATGGACATCCTCCTCCCTCGCACCGACGCCGGCGCGCTCACCCAGGTCGTCGTGGTGACGATCGCCCTCCTCGCCGCGCTCGTCATGGTCCGGCGCAGCGTCGAGGCGCGCCTGTTGGTCCTCGGCGTCGGCATGGTGGTCCTCGGCTGGATGGCCCTGCGCACGCTGCACTGAGCTGTCGCGGATCGCCACGGCCGGCGGCTCGCTTCGGCAAGCGGGTCGTTCCTCGAGGCGGTCGCCGCCGCGATCGGCGCACCGAGCGCCTTCGACGCCGCGGCGGTGGCTGCCAACTTCGAGATCATGAACCGCGTCGTGGATGCCGTCGGGCTGCCCGTCGGTCGGGGCCGGCGGGAAGCGGCGCGGGAGCTGATCGAGCTCCTCGGCCTGGCGAGCTTTCCCCACGCCCAGGCCTGAGGCGCCGAGTTCGGGAGTGGGGGAGCGGCGACCGAGGCCCCGGAGCCCAACGAGTGGCTCCGCCGGCGCTCCCCCCCGAGGCGGCAGGCGGTTGAGGCGCAGCCCGCCCGCCCTCGCCAGTGGCGCTACCGGTCCGTGTGACCAGCCGCGGCCGAACGGGCCCGCTCGCTGCGGACCCCGGGCCTGGCTCCCACCCGGCGGGCGCGGGCGATCGCCAACACGGCGGCCCCAACCGTCGCCGAGAGCACCACTGCGATCAGTGGCGCGCTCGCCCCGACGGCGTTGGCTGACCACGACGAGACTCGCGCGACGGCGCGCACCGGTACCTCGGCCAGCCGTGCCCACCCAGGCCCGTCGGAGCCTGGCGGGACGGCCAGGGTGAAGGCCCAGTAGGCCATCACGTAGAGGCCGGCGACGACCAGGAGCACCGCCGCAGCGCGGTCGATGCGCCGCGAGGCCGTTCGGAGCCGGGTCACGAACGGGGTGCGGGCCGCAGCGACGGCCACCGCCACGGCGACCAGCACGAGGCTCATCCCCGCGCCGTACGCCACGTACGTGGCGACGCCCGAGGCCACATCGCGGCTCGTCACCGTCCCGGCGACCACGGCCAAAAAGACAGGGAGC
>JAIVIH010000120.1 GCA_020200615.1 Actinomycetota bacterium
CTCGAGGGTGGATCCGGGCACCGCTGGCTGGCCGAGCTGTACGTGCGACGCGAGCGGCGCTCGTACAGCGTCCTGTGTGCCGTGGGCAAGCAGCACGTCGAACGGCTCCTCGACTGCGTGCGGTTCGCCGATGGCGCGCCCTAGAGCCGGGTGTCACACCCCCCGGGTGGATCTCCCATCTCCCGTGGGGGAGCTCACCCACCCCATGCCCACACACACGTCTCAGCCGAGCGCGGTGGTGCCGCCCCGGAGGGCGCGACCCAGCCGGTAACGCCGTCTAACAGCCGGACGAGGTGTGCAGCTGGACGCGAGCGTCGCTGAACTCGCCCGCGGTTCGGTCGATCTCGGGCTCGGCTTGGGCCAGGGCCTCCTGACTGTTAACGCCGTTGGTGCTTCGCAGGACGTTGTTGTAGGCCTGTGTCACGGTGTCGATTCTGACCGCGTCGGCGTCCTCGGCCGCCTCCTGGACGTCCCTGTACCGCGCCTCCATCTCGGCCCTGAGCTGCCGGACCTGGGCGACGGGGGCCGTCGGCTCCAGGCCGGCCAACTTGGTCGCGGACGCGTCGAGCTCGGCCAATTCTGCACAGAGCTTGTCCGCAGCGTCTTGCGCAGTCGACCGGTCGCGGCAGCCCACAACTGTGAGCATGGCGACACAAGCCATCGTTGCCAACCGCCTCATGTTCACGCAGTACCCCCCTACGCAGCCATCCCGTCGTCTGCAGAACCTAACGGGTAGATCGCGGTTCAGCTCGTTGGCTGCGGTGACGGGATCCGGTGCCGGTAACGAAATCGGTTCAACTGCAACGAGTTGGTCCCTGGCGAGGAGGCTTGTACGACCCCGTCAACGTGGGCGGCTGAAGGACGCTGTGCGTGACGTCCCGATCGGTCGAGCCGCGACAAGCCCTTCTGGAGGTCCGCGGCGTTCATCACAGGCACGAGGTCGACCTTGGCGTTCATACCCTGGAAAAACGGCTCGGCGATCACCGGAATATCTGATATGTCAGCCATGTCGAAGAAGATGAGCGCGCACCGAACTCCGTCTTCGGCGACGAAGTACGCGGCCTCGGGCTTCAACTCCTCCATCATGCTTTCCAGGGCCTTGGGAAGCTCTCCGCCCTGGATGGCGGCATTGCCGGCCTCGACGGGGATCCGCACCTTCAGCATCATCCGCATTGCAAAGCGCCCCTCTCTGTTCATGGCCCCGTGATTGTCGCAGGTTGCTCACGGTTCTGCCTGGGCGTTGGAGGGCGTGACGACGGCCGTGAGGGGTCCTTCGAGACCCTCTTCTCTTGCCGGGATGTGACATCCTTCCCTTCGTCTCTGAGTGAACGAAGGGAGAACCACAGTGGGCACGGCGCGGGAACTGGCGGAGCAGTACTACGAGCGTTTCGGCGCAGGCGACTTCGAAGGAGCGACGTCTCTCTTCGCAGACGACTGCGTGACGGTCACGCCCTCGGGCAGCTTCAGTCCGGGAGAGCACGAGGCCTTCGGACGGGCGTTCAGAAACGCGTTGCCTGACGCGCACATGGAACTGGTCCGCGCCGTCGAGGCGGACGACGAGGTCTACATCACGGGCCGCTTCAAAGGAACGCATGAGGGCGACCTCATCTCCTCCGCAGGCACAATCCCGGCATCGGGCAACACGTTGGACATGCCCTTCGCCGACTACTTCAGGGTCAGCGGCGGAGTGATCGCAGAGCATGAGGTGATCTGGGACCAGATGACCCTGCTGGGGCAGCTGGGTGCCTTGCCCCAAGGCTGACTGGTCATCATCTGGCCGTAGCGAGGCCTCCTCAGGCGGCCCGCCGGGCCGGCCCTGTCCCCGGGGTCGCCTCTCGCCACGCGGCCCAGAACGTCACGCGCGCCTCGCGCACGATCACGTCCTGGGGGCACTGAGTGCCGGCAATGGCCGGGCCCATCTCCGGAAGGAGGTAGGGCGGACGGCGTGACGAGGTGTCAGGCGCGGCAGGTGTCGTGCTCGCTGCCGAGCTGAGCGTTGTGGCCTCCCGGCTCGAAGCGGTGACGGAACGTGAATGCCGTTGGCGTGGGACCGTGGGCCCGTAGGTGCTCGAGGCGGGCGATGGCCTCCTGCACAGACGGGATGGTGCCGCCGGGGATCCACCAGAGGCAAAGGATCGGCTGGCTCGGGGCCTCGAAGAACTCGCGCCGGCGACGGAGGAGATCGACGTGGCCCGAGCGGTAGGTGAAGTCGGCCAGCGCGTCGATCGACTTCCACACGGTCAGATTGATGATCTGAAGGGGATCGTCGCAGGGTTGGATGCCGGTGGCGTTGCCACTCTCGTCCCGCAGGCGCCACACGAAGCCGGGGCTGTCCTCAGCCAGCGCGTTGACTCGATCCAGGTTCGTGCGGAAGTCATCGATGATCGGATCGTCGATCGGGGCCCGCAGCCGACCGACGTTCAGCTGGGCCACGTGCACTCCACCGGTGGAACCCGGATCGGAACCCATCTCGCTACTCCGGGGTGTACCAGGGCCCGGCGGTCGGGTTGGACAGGGCCACCGGCGGCTGATCCGCACGGTCGTCCAAGTCACCCTCATCCCAGCCCTCGGCGATCGACGACCTCGCCCGCCAGAGCATGACTACGACGCACACATCGCCAATGACAACAAGCGGCAGCTCGCGGCCGATCTCCGACCATCCGTCCAGCGATACGAGCAGCGCGAGGGCGGCGAGGTTGAGCAGAGCGAGGACCACGCCGAAGAGCACGGTCAAGTCGCGCTCCACAGCACGGCGCGACGATGGCTGGGGATGACGCCACCGGACCAACGTGGTCACAGCGAGGCCACCGGCCGCCGCCGGGACCACGGCCACGAGGGTGCCGATGACGAGTCCGTAAAGGGCGGAGGCCAGGGCGAGCCCGATCCGGGCACCGAGCGTGCCATCCCCGAGATCGTCGCCGGCCACGAACCCGACAAACGCAGCCGTAACCGCCCCTGCAACCGCCCCCGTGGCGAGACCCCACTTCACGCACCGCTGGTACAGCCGGGCCGGCGTCAGGGCCATGTCTCTTCAGAGTAGAGCAGCGCGCGACCGATGCTGTCGCCAAGCGAGGACCACGAGGCCTATGACGGCGGGCCCGACGACCAGCATGTGGATCAGGAGCCAGCGGATGACCGTGCCCGCGCTGATCTCCACGCCACCCATGATCACGAAGCGGACTTCGGGGCCGAAGAGAGGAGGGTAC
>JAIVIH010000121.1 GCA_020200615.1 Actinomycetota bacterium
TTCCCCGCCACGGGATGAGGCCGTCGAGAAAGGCCTGGACGGCCACCTCGTTGGCCGCGTTCAGCCACGCCGGTGCCGACCCTCCGGCCTCCCCCGCCTCGTAGGCGAGGGCCAGGCACGGGAAGGCGGCGAGGTCGGGGGGCTCGAAGTCGAGGCGGCGGGGAGTGGACCAGTCGAGCGAGCCGAAGGCGGTCCCGCTCCTTTCCGGATAGGCCAGGGCGTAGGCCAGAGGAAGCCGCATGTCCGGGTCGGAGAGCTGGGCCAGGGTGGCGCCGTCGCCGAACTCCACCATGGAGTGCACGATCGACTGGGGATGCACGACCACCTCGATCTGGGGGTAGGCCACGCCGAACAGCTCGTGGGCTTCGATGACCTCCAGGCCCTTGTTCATGAGAGTGGAGGAGTCAATGGTGATCTTCGGACCCATGCTCCACGTCGGATGAGCCAGGGCGTCGTCCACGCTGATGTGGTCCAGGTCGTCCCGGCTGCGGCCCCGGAACGGTCCCCCGCTGGCGGTGAGGACGATCCGGCGCACCGAGCCCATCCCTCCGTCGCCCGCGGCCCGGAGGCACTGGTGGACGGCGCAGTGCTCGGAGTCGACGGGAATGATCTCCGCGCCGGGTGTGGCCCGGGCCCGCTGCACCACCGGCCCGGCCGCGATCAGGGACTCCTTGTTGGCCAGGGCCAGCCGCCGGCCGGCGGAGAGGGCGGCGAGGGTGACGGGCAATCCGGCGAAGCCCACCACTCCGTTTACGATCACGTCGGCGTCGCGGGAGATGGCGGCCAGCGCGTCCGGGCCGACCCAGAGCTCGGTACCGGCTGGTAGCCGGGCCTCGAGCTCGGCCGCCACCGAGGCGTCGGCCAGCGCGACCCGCTCGGGGCGCAGCTCATGGGCCTGCCGGGCGAGCAGCCCGACCGACCGGTGGGCGCCCAGGGCCACGACCCGGTACCGATCGGGCTCGGCCCGGACCACGTCGACGGCCTGGCTGCCGATGGACCCCGTCGAGCCGACGAGGCTGACGGTCCTCACCTGGGAGTCCGCCTCGCCCAAGCCCCCCTCGCCCAAGCCCCCCTCGCCCAACCGGTGACGGAGAGCGGCGTCCCGGCGCGCTTCCGTGTCACCAGTTCGGAAGGGCGGCGCACTAGAAGTTCAGCAGGCGGACCAGGTAGTAGGTGGCGGGCATGACGAAGAGGAGGGCGTCGATGCGGTCGAGCACTCCTCCGTGGCCCGGAAGAAGGGCGCCCATGTCCTTGAGGCCCAGGTCCCGCTTGATCATGGATTCGCACAGGTCGCCCAGGGGCGCGGCCACGGCCACGACCACGGCCAGCCAGAACGCCGACCCGCCGTCCCAGGGGTCGATGAACCGCACGAACAGGAGGCAGGCGAAGAGTGTGGCCAGGCTGCCGCCGACCAGGCCCTCGACCGTCTTGTGGGGGCTGATGGCCGGGGCCAGGGGCGTCTTCCCGGCCCACCGCCCGACGAAGTAGGACCCGATGTCATGGGCCACGGTGGCCAGGATCGGCCCCAGGAGGAGGCCGATGCCCAGGTCGTCGGGCGCGGTCAGCAGGAGGGCGGCGAACGAGCCCAGGAAGCTCACGTACAGGAACACCATGAGGGTGACGGCGACGTTCAGCGCCGGCCGGGCGCGGACGACCCCGACCAGGTACCAGAGCAGGGTGAACACCACGAACAGAGCCAGCACCAGCGGATAGGCGTCCAGGCCCTGCCAGTAGACCGCTCCCACCAGGGAGGCGGTGCCGACCAGGCCCAGGAGGGTCGCCGGCTGGTAACCACGGGTGCGGAGGCCCTGGTAGAACTCGGCTGCGGCCATGGTGAGGGCGACGGCCACCAGGAAGGCCAGGGCGCTGGGACCGATGGCGGCCGCGGCCAGGACCACGCCCCCGGCGATCACCCCGGTGATCACTCGCGACGAGAGATCGCTTCGTTCGTCCCCGCCGCGCCCGCCGAGCCCGCTTGGGCCCGAGGGCCCCGACACCCCGCTCAGAGGGCCGCTCGGGCCCGGCGTGGGCCGAGCCGTGGGCAGGCTGGAGATGCGGGTGCGCCCCGATGGCCCCGGGCCCATCCCGGAGCGGTCGGGGCCAACGGGGAGCTCGGGCTCGGCCTCGGGCTCGTCGTCGAACGAGAAGGGGGCGACGTCCCCCTGCATGCCGCCCAGCTCGCCCACTCGGTGCTCGGGATCGGCCAGCATCTCCTCGTCGAAGTCGCCCGACTCCCAGTCGGTGGGCTGATCCCGCCAGCGGGGTCGGGCGGCGAGGGTCGACCACGCCTTCAGGTCGTCATCGCTTTCGGCCGCGGCCTCGTCCTCGACCAGGATCCTGGGCACCTCGCCGCTGGGCGGTTCGGTCCAGTGCTGGGGAAGGGCTCCCGTTCCACTTGCGGGTTCCAACCGGGCCGCGGCCTCGGCCCGCTGCTCGGCCTCGTCGAACCAACCGCTTCCGATACCCGTCGTCTCCAGAGACGACCGCTCCGGGGGACGGCTCCTGGCCACCGGCGGGCCCGACCCGAACACGTCGTCGTCATCGTCGTCCTCGAAGATGGTGCTCGGCGGCCGCGAGGCGCGACGGCTCTCGCCCGACCGGGCCAGCACCTCGTCCCAGTGACGGGCGGCCTCGGCCGCGGCCGACTCGCGGTCATCGCTGGGGGGAAGCGTCTCCCCCGCCACCGGCGGCTTCTCGACCGCGCTGGGGTCGGCGCCAGGGAACCGGAGCGACGGACGGGGGCCGGCGGGCTGGGCGGGGACGTCCCCGAAGCGGGGGGCGTCGTCGGGCTTCTTGGGCGTGACATGACCGGACTCGATGGCGGCCGCGGCCTCGTCGGCGCCGATGATGCGAACGCCTTCCGCCGGCTGACGGGGCCCACGCCGGGCGCCCAGCTCGCTCCACAGGTCGTCGTCCAGGTCGGGGTCGACGTCGCGGGGGGCGGCGGGGCTGGACCGGAACTCGAACGATTGCGTCGGATCGTCGATGTTGTCGTCGTCCATGTGACCCTCCTCAGCCTTCCGCTTGCGGCGGTGGTGCGTGCCCGAATGGGCGGACCTCAGACGTCAAGCAGCTCCTGCTCCTTCCGGGCCAGGAAGCGGTCGATCTCGGCCACGTACTCATGGGTCAGCTTCTCCAGCTCCCGTTCGGCGCGCTCCAGCTCATCGGCCGAGATGTCGCCGTCCTTCTCCATGGAGCGGCACCTCGGTACCGTAGTAATCGACCCTCAGCTTTTCCACCAATGCCGGGGTGGCGCGGCCGGTACGAATACCACCGAACTCGCCCTGGGTGTGGCTGACGGCCTTGCCCATCTTGTCGGCCGCCTCGGCCAGCACGAGATCGATGGTGGAAGCGTCGTCCGATCCGGTCACGTCACCAGCGTACCGATGGACTCGCCCTCGAGGGCGCGACGGATGTTGCCCGGTTCCGCCAGGCTGAAGACCACGATCGGCAGCTTGTTGTCCATGCAGAAGGTGATGGCCGTCGAATCCATCACCTTGAGGCCCCGGTTGAGGACCTCGATGTAGGCCACCTCGCTGAACTTGGTGGCCTCGGGGTTGGTCAGCGGGTCGTCGGTGTACACACCGTCGACCCCCGAGTGGGTGCCCTTCAGGATGGCTTCGGCCCCGATCTCAGCGGCGCGCAGGGCGGCGGTGGTGTCGGTGGTGAAGTAGGGGTTGCCGGTGCCGCCAGCGAGGATCACCACCCGCCCCTTCTCCAGGTGGCGCTGGGCCCGGCGCCGGATGTAGGGCTCGGCCACCTCGGCCATCTGGATGGCGGTCATCACCCGCGTGGGCTCGCCGACCTTCTCCAGGGCGTCCTGGAGGGCGAGGCCGTTGATAACGGTGGCCAGCATGCCCATGGTGTCGGCCTGGGCCCGGTCCATGCCTGCGCCGGCCCCGGCCATGCCCCGCCAGATGTTGCCGCCGCCGACCACGATGGCGATCTCGATCCCGAGGTCGCGCCGGACGTCGGCCACTTCGGTGGCGATGCGCGCCACGGTCAGGCCGTCGATGCCGTACCCGATGGTCGCGTCGGCGAACGACTCACCCGAGAGCTTGAGGACGACACGTCCCCAGCGGCGCGGGGAAGAGCTGCCGTCGGAGCCCGTCACGGTCAGGGGCGCCGGGTGAGCGACGGCGGGTTCATCGCCCGATCTCCACCTGGGCGAAGCGGGTGACGCGGGCGTCTCCCAGGAGCTGGGAGATGGTCTGCTTGGTGTCCCGGACGTAGGACTGCTCGAGCAGGCAGTTGTCCTTGAAGAAGCCGTTGAGCCGGCCCTCCACGATCTTGGGGACGGCCTGCTCGGGCTTGCCCTCGTTGCGGGTGAGCGTCTCCAGCACCTGGCGCTCGGCTTCCACCCGTTCGGCCTGCACCTCGTCCCGGCTGAGCCACTGGGGCCTCATGGAAGCCACGTGCAGCGCCACCTCGTGGGCCAGGGCCCGGTCGCCTCCGGCCAGCTCGACCAGGACGCCGTTCACCCCACGGTCGCTCTGGACGTGGAGGTACGAGTCCAGGACGGCGCCTTCGGCGGCCTCGAAGCGCACGACCCGGCCCAGGTCGATGTTCTCCTTGAGCGTGATGCGGAAGTTGTCGAGCTGCTCCTTGAAGTCGTCGACCGCCTGCTCGCCCTGCTCGGCGACGGCCGCCACCAGCTCGTGCACCAGACCGGTGAACTCGGGCGACTTGGCCACGAAGTCGGTCTCGCACTTGAGCTCGACGAGAGCGGCCGCGGTCCCGGTGTTGGCCGCCGCCACCGCGCCCTGTTGGTTGGCACGGTCGGCCCGCCTGGCCGACTGGGCGAGGCCCTTCTCCCGCAGCCAGCGGGACGCTTCCTCGAAGTCGCCGCCGCTCTCGTCCAGGGCCTTCTTGGCGTCCATCATCCCCACGCCGGTCGCCTGACGTAACCGTTGAACATCCTGAGCAGTGAAGTTGGGCACGGGCTAACCCTCCGCCTTCTCGGTGGCGCTGTCCGAATCCGCCGGAACCGGGCCCGGCCCGGGGGCGACGACCTGGTCGGGAGAGAACTCGACGGCGGGCTCGGCCGGCGCGTCCCCCACGGTCGAGGGCTCGGGCGGCTGGTCGCCCACGGTCGACGGTTCGGGTGGCTGGTCTCCCACGGTCGAAGGCTCGGCGGGTGGGTCGGCGGGCTGGTCGCCGTCGGGGCCAGCCGCCACGATCGCCGCCGCGTCGCCGGCTGCCTCGGCGGACTCAACCGGCGTCGGGGGCGGTGGCACCGGGCGGGTGTCGGTCTGAGGAGCGGCCTCCTCGCCCTCGCCCGGCTGGCGGCCGCGAACAGTGGACATTCGGGCTTCCCGCTCCTGGGCCTGCAGGGCGGCTTGGCGGCGGGCCTCGGCCTGCTGCTGGGCCCGGCGGGCCTCGGCCTGAGGGTCGTGGCCGGTGTCGGTCGGGACCGCGTTACGGGCGTTGCGCCGACCGGCGATGTGGCGCCCCTCGTCCACGGCGTCGGCCACGATCCGGCACATCAGGGTGCCGGAGCGGATGGCGTCGTCGTTGCCGGGGATGACGTACTGGATGACATCGGGATCGCAGTTGGTGTCGACCACGGCCACGATGGGCAGGCCCAGCTTGTTGGCCTCGGTGACGGCGATGTGCTC
>JAIVIH010000122.1 GCA_020200615.1 Actinomycetota bacterium
CGTTATGGCCGCGCTGCTCGCGAGAGCCAGGGCGACTACTACTCCTAGGGCTTTACGCATCAACTAGCTCCTCGTGTTTGTGACGTCCCCCGCCAGCCACGACGACTGGGAGCCGCCGGTGCAGTTTGCTATCTGTGTGTCCAGCCTGTGTGTCCAGCCTGATTCTGATCCTGAATGGGCGGAATCTAGCGGGCCTGTGGAGGCGATTGCAAAGACCCACGCCGGATTTTACGCGCGGTCCGTGAGGGCGCCTTCTCCAGGCGTCACACTAGCGAAGTTCGGGCACCGTGGCGACGGGACGCAGATTCGCCCCGCCGCCCGCCCGCGCAAGCCTTCTTGTTGGAGGCGCGGGGAAGGTGACAGACTGGAGCGATCGTGCGGGAAGCAGCACTCCGTCACGTGGCGCCTCCCTTGAGGGCCAAGCCGAGTGGTCTAAGATCCGATCGCGATGAGACCGGGAACGCGGAGCCGCGGGATCCGTCGCTTCCATAGCGCAAGAGCAAAGGGGCGGTGCGTGAGAATTCGGTATGCGGCACTACTTACGGTGGTGACGACCCTGGCTGCGTTGGCGGGCAGCTCGCTGGGGCCGGCAGGGGCACAGGCAGTAAGCGATCAGGCTTTCGGCGGATACGGATCAGGTGCAGCGATCAGCCTCGAAGTGCTGCAGCTGGGCCAGACCCAGACGCTGAACGTCCAGTCGGCAGCAGCCGGCCAGTCGACCAACTCTCAGGGTCTTCCCAACGACGGGATCTTCAACGAGTTGGGCTACATCGTCCAGGCACAAGGGGTCGGCGATCGCAACTCGTACGGCCGGGGCACGGGCCTCGAGTTGGGCCTGTTGACACCGACGCCCAATCCCGATCCGAACCAGCTCTTGCTCGCGGGGTTGGCCGAGGCTGCGGCTCCGCCCAACTCGGGGCTGGTGGAGAAGCAGATCGGCCCGATCAAGCTGGGCGGGGTGGCCTATGCCAACCTGCTCCGGGGCCAGGCCGCGGCGAGGTTCGACCCGAACATCTGTGTGATCGGGCGGCCGATGTCCTTCGGCTCGGGCGAGGCTGCAGGGCTCCAGCTGCTCGGCACCGATCCCGGGGGTCAGCTGCCGCTGCTCAGCCCGGTGGTGGGCGCCGGCCTTCCGGTGGACTCGACGGACCCCCGCAACGTGTCTCGCACCCGCTCGGTCACCTACCTCATCCCCAACGGTGACGGTACCTTCGGGGTCGTGAGCGAGACACGCCAGACCATCGCTCCGGTGAGCCTTCTCGGCGGGGCGATCACCCTCGAGCTGCTGGGCGAATGGGCCCTGCGGGCCATCGCCACCGGTAAGCCGGATGATCCCAACACGCCGGCCCCGAACGACGGCGCCCGCGTCGAGTACGCCCCCGTCGGCGCCGGCCCGACGACGCCCGTGGCGACCCTCACCGTGGGCGCCTCGACCCCCCTCGAGATCACCACCCAGGACCTGTTCGGGCCCACAGGGTTCTCTTTGCCCCTGGCGCCGCTGGCGACGGCCACCATCGGCACCCCCGCCCGCGCCCTTGGCGGAGCGGTGGGCTCGGCGCCCGTCCTTGCCGCCGACGGTACGGCGGCCTCCGCGGCGGTCGATGTCGTCCAGCTCAGCGTCTTGGACATCCCGCTCGTCCTCACCGGTCTCGACCTGCGGATCGGGCACATGGAGGCTCTCGCGGTGGCTCCTCCGGGCGGCGTGCAGTGCAACATCCCAGTGGACAAGATCGGTCAGCCCGACCCGGTGCAGGTGGGTCAGGACTTCACCATCACCATCCGCATCCCGAGCGACACCGCCGTCTTCCAGGAGTTGTTCGGCTGTGACCTGATCAACATCAGCGCCGTCGACGTCCACACGGTCGAGAGCGGCGATGCCCGCTTCATCCTCACCGGGGCCAGCAACGGCGGCCAGATCAGCGCCGACGGCACGACCGTCACCTTCCAGAACCTGGGCAACTATCGAATAGGTGACCCACCACTGGAACTGACGGTGACGGGCCGCATCCCCGGCAACTCCGGCGCGGGCAGGCTCAAAGATGTCGCCACCGTGAGCGCTACCCTCGGCAACTGCACGGGCACGGGAACCGGTGACGACATCGTGGGCGAAGCCATAGGCCGGATCGGCAACACCGGAGTGGTCGGCTCCTTCACCCTCAGCGGGCCCCAGGTCTCAGGTGGCAAGCTGGCGGCAACCGGAATCGATCAGAGCTGGCCCGTCCTCGGAGGAGGGGCGCTCCTGCTGGGGGCCATGGGCCTCCGGCGGCGCCTGCGCCGGCCGGCTCGCACGGGCTGACCGAGCACGCCTCCGAGCGACATTGCTCACCGCCGGGCCTTCGTGCCCGGCGGTGGCGCGTTTCAAGTTTGGCGGCACACGGGTGCTGCGGCCAGCAGCGCTAGCTGCATGCTGATTCTCGGGCGCACGGCTCCGCCGTTGACGGCCTGACGTGGACTTTCATCGAGCGGTGTGGCAAGCAGGCCACTTCGTAAGACGGCCCTGGCGGGATCCGTCGCCCAGCTCGGAGCTCCGGGCGAGGTTAGGAAGTTCCACCGTCGGTGGGCGGACGGGCCCACGGACTGGGAGAAGGCCGGATCACGTCTCCGTTCGACGGAGACCCGTCGTGGGCGCCGGCTCCACCGTTGGTTCCCGCCTCGCCGTTGCCGAGAGGCGGGGCCAGAGGACGAAGGGTGCCGAGGGCCCGGGGCGGCTTCCGGAGGGTGATGACCTCGAGCTCCCGGCCCTCGCCCAGGGTGTGCATCAGATGGGCAAACTCCTCGCCTGTCAGCTGCTCGTCCACCATCAGGCGGTCGCGCAGGGCCTCGACGCAGTGCGCCTTGCGCCGCAGCAGCTCGGTGACGTCCTCACGGCATCGCTCCAGGATGAGGTCGACCTCGCCGCGGAAGCGCTCGTCGGACAGCAGGCTCGACAGGGCGTTGCCGCCGTAGGCCTGGGGGGGGATGGCGGCGTAGGAGAGCAGTGACGGTCCCATCCCGAAGTAGGCGACCATCTGCGCTGCCCGCATGGTGGCGGCCTGCAGGTCGGAGGACGGCCCGCTCGTGGTCTGGTCGTACCAGAGCTGCTCGGCGACCAGCCCGGCCAGGCTGACCTTGATGTCGGCCAGGTACTCGTCGCGGGTCTGGGAGAAGCGTTCCTCCAGTTCCATGGAGACCACCATGCCCAGGGC
>JAIVIH010000123.1 GCA_020200615.1 Actinomycetota bacterium
GGTCCAAGGCCCGCTCGACCGTGCGACGGGCAATGTCGACATCGTCACCCGGGCGGTTCATCACCCGCACGAAGACTGCGTGGTCCCCGACGATCACCGTGGGCACGCCGAACACGCGGTAGTCCGTTACGACCGCCTCGTGCTCCTTGCGGAACGTGTCGAGAGGCCAGCCCGAAGCGATCTCGGCGAACACGGCCTCGGCGTCGACCCCCGCCGCGGTGAGCGCCTGGCGGAGGGCGGCTTCGTCTCGAAGGTCGCCGGACTGATCGTGGCGGCAAGCGAACAGGGCCTTGTGGGCGGCCAGGAAGCGCTCCGGCCACCGGTCCCGCACCACCAGCCCGACCTGACCGGCCAGAAGGCTGCGACACGCGCTGGGGTTGTCCCACGCGTCGAGCTCACCCTCTTCGATGCGAACCTGATCGAGAGAGAAGGGGATGAACCGCACGTTCCACGGGGCGCCTCCTTCGAGGGCCACGACCACGTGCTCGCTGAAGTTCCGTGCGAACGGGCAGCGGTAATCCCAGGTGACGGCGAAGTCGACGGCGTCCACGGCCGTCACCCGCCCACCCAGGCCCAGGCTTCGATCTCCACCAGGGCACCGAGGGGGAGCCCTGACACGGCCACTGTCGCCCGCGCCGGACGGTGATCGCCGAACACCTCCAGGTAGAGGTCGTTCATCACCGGGTAGTCGCTGATGTGGCGCAGGAAGACGGTCGTCTTCACCACGTTGGTGAGCGCTGCTCCGCCGCTGTCGAGGACAGCGCCGAGGTTGGCCAGCGCCTGGCGGACCTCGGCTTCTATACCGCCTTCGACCAGGGCTCCTTCGGCGAGCCCGACCTGACCGGAGACCACCAGCCAGTCGCCGGCTCGAACCGCGGGCGTGTAGGGCCCGACGGGCGTGGTCACGCCGCGGTTGCCGGCCGGAGAGGCAGGACTAGCTGAAGGACGAGCCGCAACCGCACGTGCGGGTTGCGTTGGGGTTGTTGATGGCGAACCCGGCGCCCTGCAGGCCGTCCTTGTAGTCGAGCGATGCGCCCGTGAGGTACGGGGCGCTGGCGGCGTCGACTACGACCCGCACACCACCCGCCTCCGTCAGCTTGTCGTCGGCGGCGAACTCGGTGTCGAAGAACATCTCGTAGCTGAAGCCCGAGCATCCGCCCGGACGGACGGCGACGCGAAGCGCCAGCTCCGGGTTGCCCTCGGCCGCGATGAGCTCCTTGACCTTGGCGGACGCGGCGTCGCTCAGGTTGAGAACGGGCTGCTGCTGCGTGACCGTGATCGATTCGCTCAGGCTCATCTTGATAGATCCTCCTCGAGTTCTTCCTGACCAGCTTACCGGACCGACAACTCCACCTGACACGGATCGCGGTCGGCGAGAGTTCCAAACCGTTCAACGCCGGCGCCGCCGATCTCTTCCACAAATCCTTCGATCAAGCCCCGGTGGAGGTTGCACACCAGCTCGGGGTGGATCTCGGCCAGCTCGCGGTAGGGACAGTGGGTAAAGGCGATGGTGACCATTTGCCCGTCGCCGGCGACTGCGGGGTCGAAACCCAGTTCGTCCAGGGCGGCGGTGAGAGCGGCCACGCAGCCGGCACGGGGACGGCGGGCGGCCAGGTCCCGACCTTGGTCGAGGGCGGCCAGGGCCGCGTCGCCCGGCTCCACTCCGGCCTGGGCCGCCACCTGGGCGAGAAGCCGGGCGAGAAGGGGGAAGGCCGGCGGCTCGAGACCCAGGGAAGGAGCGTCGGCGGCCAGGCTGTAACGGTGCTGCGGCCGCCCGACCGTGCCCCTGCCGTCGATCTCCACGTCGAGAAGGCCGACATCCCGCATGCGCTCGAGGTGGGGCCGGACGGTGTTGGGGTGCAGGGTGAGGGTCTCGGCGATGTCAGCCGTGGAGCGGGGGGACTGCGAGCGGGCCAGCTCCAGGTAGATGGCGTAGCGGGTGTTGTCGCCGAGCGCCTTCAGCACCGCGAGACGGGAGCTGGCGACGGTCGACAGGGGGGCCTCCTGGGAGACCGGCCGCCCATCGATATCTCCGCCGGCCTGAGCTTCAGTCTCGAGGTCGGGCCACTCGTCGGCGCCCATCGTTGGCATATTACCGGCCGGGACCGGTAAAATCCAGGCGTGCTCCCTCCCAACGTCCCCTCCGAGGCCGATGTCCTGGCCACTCTGCGGGGCGTCGTCGACCCCGAGTTGGGGTCGGACATCGTCGACCTCGGCATGGTCAAGAGCGTGGACGTGGGGGCGGACGGCCTGGTGCTGGTCACCGTCGCCCTCACCATCGCCGGCTGTCCCCTGCGCACGCAGATCCGACAGGACGCGGAGTCGAGGCTGCGGGCCATCCCCGGCGTCACCGACGTTCAGGTCAAGTTCGGGGAGATGACTCCCGCCGAGCGCACGGACGTGATGCAGCGGGCCCGGCGGAAGGCGGCGGACAACGCCCCCGATACCGAGGTGCCGCTCACGACCCGCATCCTGGCCGTGGCCAGCGGCAAGGGCGGCGTGGGCAAGTCCAGCGTCACCGTCAACCTGGCCTCGGCCCTGGCTGCCCGCGGCTTCACCGTCGGAGTCCTCGACGCCGACATCTGGGGCTTCAGCGTCCCCCGGATGCTGGGTGTGACTGGCCGGCTGTCCGCAGCCGACGACCGCCGCATCCGGCCCCACGAGATCCCCGTCGGCGAGGGCCTGATCAAGGTCGTCAGCATGGGTCTGCTGGTCGACGACGAGGACATGGCCATCATGTGGCGGGGCCTGCTCCTGGCCAAGGCGCTGGAGGAGTTCCTGCAGAAGGTGGCGTGGGGCGAGCTCGACTACCTCCTGCTCGACATGCCTCCGGGCACGGGCGACGTGCAGATGGCTCTGGGCCGGCTCCTCCCGCGCGCCGGGATCCTCATCGTCACCACGCCTGCCGTCGCCGCCCAGAAGGTGGCCATCCGGGTGGCGGACATGGCCCGGCGCTCGTACCTCACCGTCCTGGGCGTCATTGAGAATATGAGCGAGTTCGTCTGCGACCACGGAGAGCACTACCCGTTGTTCGGCACGGGCGGTGGGGCCACCCTGGCCCGCGAGCTTGGTGTGCCCCTGGTGGCCCAGGTCCCCTTGGAGCCGGCCGTGAGCGCAGCCAACGACTCCGGCATCCCCCTCTCGGTGGGAGCGCCAGGGAGCCTCGCCGGCGCCGCCTTCGAC
>JAIVIH010000124.1 GCA_020200615.1 Actinomycetota bacterium
TCGAAGCCACATCCCCCGCCGCCTGTAGCAGGGTCTGGCGACGCCGCAACTCCCCGAACAGAGCGTCGCGCATCCGGTCGACCGAGGCCTGGTCCTCCTCGAGGTTGGTGATCAGGCCGGCGACGTGGGGAAGCTCGGCCATGCCGGCGAACGTCGCACCGCCCTTGAAATCTACAAGGACGAAGCTGAGCAGTTCGGGGGGGTGGGTGATGGCGAGGGCGCTTACGAGCGTTCTGAGCAGCTCGCTCTTGCCCGAACCGGTGGCGCCGACGACCAGGCCGTGCGGGCCCATGCCGCCGAGGGCGGACTCCTTGAGGTCGAGGTGCAAGGGAGCTCCGTCCGCCGTGAGCCCGATGGGCACCCGCAGCACGTCGGGGCGTGTTCGGTCCCGCCAGTGCTGGAGCGGATTGAAGGAGCCGATATCTTCCAGGCCGAGAAGGTCGGGCAGTTCGATGGTCTCCCGAGGAGCCTCGGCCGGTGACACGTCCTCCCAGAGACGACGTGGGCGCTGGAGGCCACTAGTGGCGAAGGCGGCGTTGACCACAGTCACCAACCTCAGGAGGTCCTTGGACGAGGACCCTCGGCCGTCCCCGGCCGACTCCCCGCCGGCGGCCGACGAGCCCGGCCCGAACCGGAAAGGCTGCACCTCCACCAGCGTTCCGGGGCTCGCGGCCATCTCGCTCACCTGCGCCGCCTGGAAGGCGATGGGCTTGCCCGACCGCAATCGGGCGAAGCCCCGGCCGGGCCGGCCTTTCGGAATGAATGCCGCGTCGCTGGTGCCGATGGTTTCGACCGAATCGCCGTCGGCCTCCACGCGGAGGACGATGCGGAGCGCGGTGTTGGCCTTGATACTGGCGCTCACCGCCCCGGTCGGTCGTTGGGTGCCCAGCAGCAGGTGGAGGCCGAGACCCCGGCCGCGCTGGGCCACGTCGACCAGAGAGTCCACGAAGCGTGGGAGCTCGGAGCTCAACCTGGCGAACTCGTCGACCACCACGACGAGTCGTGGCAGGGGGCCCAGCCCGCGGGCCGGGTCTCGGGCGAACTGGGTGTACTCCTCCATGTCTACGGCATCCGCCGACGCGAGCACCCGCTCCCGGTGACGGATCTCAGCTTCCAGGGTCCGCAGCGCTCGCTGTCCGAGCTGCTCGTCGAGGTCGGTCACCAGGCCGACGACATGAGGCAGACGGGCACACTGGTCGAACGCCCGCCCCCCCTTGTAATCGAACAGCAGGAAATTGATGTTCGACGGATCGAGCGCAACGGCGAGCCCGGCGACCAAGGTGCGGAGAACCTCGCTCTTGCCCGATCCGGTCGTCCCGACCACCAGGCCGTGTGGGCCGTCGTCCACGAGGTCGACGGACAACACACCGTCCCGTGTGACGCCGATTGGGGTTACCGGACGGGCGTTCCTTGCGCCCGCCCGCCAACGAGCGCGTACCGACTCCACGTCGAACGGGTCGACGTCGAGGATGGAGGCCAGCGAGACGGTGTCGACCAGGCCGGGGCCGGCGACCGCAACCTCCAAGTCCTCGAAGCGCGCCAGCTGCCTAGCCCATTCCCGCGCCACCGCAGGGTCGACCCCGGCGGCGAGAATCCCGTCGACCACGTCCGCCTTGTGTGGGTGCCGGAGCCGGGCCTCACCGTGCGTGCCGAGCAGCTCGAGCACGGTGGTGCACACCGCGGGTAGCCGGTGCGTCGCGTCCGCCAGGACGATCGCCGATGTCGCTCCACCGTCTCCTCGGAGCACGGCCCTGCCGCCGGCCCCTTCGATCCAGCCCTCGGCATCGACCACGACCAGCGTCAGTGCTCGCGCGTCGGCCGTTTGAGACGCGCTTCGACGGAGACCGGCACCGAGCAGGATCCCGATGAGGTCGTCGCCGGTCTCTTCATCGGGCGCCAGCAATCGCTCGAGCGCGCCGCCGGCGGCGTCGATCGTGTGGGGCAGCCACTTGGCCCATTCCCAATCGGCGGCGCGGTCAGGGTCGGTGAAGATGGCGACGTGCACGTCAGCGGGACCCGAGAGTGTCGCGGCCTGAAGGACGAGGCTGCGGGCCAGAGCGAGCGCGGGGCGCCGGTCGCCGGCGAGCCCGACGACGCTGCCACCCTTCAGGTCCACCGGCACCGGGACCTCGCGGAGCAGGCCGGCGGCGGCGATCGCCTCGCCGGCCTCTACTGGGAGCTTGCCGCCGCCCGTGGCAATCGGTGGCGTCCAGGGGAGAGAGCCGATGCCCACGTGGAGCTGGAGGAAGTCACCGTGGTCGGGTCGTCGCTCCCACAACCGTACGCTGGGGACCCGTGCGCGGCGGAACAGCTCGGCCGGGTGCGGCGTAGTCCTCCAGCGACGCTCCATTTCGGCCCGTCTGCGGTCCTCGAGGGCCGCGCAGAACGTGACCATTTCGGCGGTAAGCCGGCGGCTGCCGCTACGAGCAGTCCGGCGCGCCCTACGGCGCGACTCGAACCAGTTGCCCAGGATCAGGACCGGGCTCAGAAGGGCGAACAGGGCGAAGATGAGCCGGCCCAGGACGACGACCATCAGCGCCGCGAACGCGAGCGGGGCGACGAGCGCAACAAGGCTCAGGGGCACTCGTGCCGGCGTGGGGGGAGGTGCGGGAGGGGCAATGATCGGTTCGGCCGGTGGCGGATCGGCGTGGCGCGGCGGCCGATTGAGGTGCACAGCCCCCGCCGAGGTGCTCCTTGGCTCCACGTCGGCGGCAGGAAGGTCGTCCCCCGTCGAGCTGGGCCCCACCGCCACCCGTACCGCTCCTAGGCGAATCGGCAGGCCGGGAGGCACCGACGTCGGCGCGAGGACGGGCTGCTCCCCGATCCAGGTGCCATTGCGGGAGCCCCGGTCTGCGATCTCGATACCGCCCCCTCGCTCGGTGCTGGCGATGCAGTGGTGCCATGAGACGGTCGGATCGTCGATCAGTACGTCGCTGTCGCTACTGCGGCCGACGTGGGTGTTGCGCTTCCTCAAGGGCCAGGACGGTCCGGCCACCAGGCCTCCGATGACTGCGAGCGAGTACGCCGGCGCGCGTCGCATGCCAGCCGTCTCGGGTGTTTGGTCGCCTTCGCCGGCGAGCGATACGACTGCGCCCTGATGGAGCCGAGCGGCGCTCACCAGCTGATCGGATGGTACAAAGCGTCCGTCGACAACCAACCCCCGGATCGACTCCTCGAAATCCTGCCTTGACGGGCTTCTGAACATCTCACGCCAGGCAGCCCGTTTCGGCACGCAGGTAGCCGGGATCGACATGCTGCAGAGCTTAGGCACCCAAGGGAGCAAGTTCAGAATTCGCCGGAAGCGATCATGCATAACTCTGATACCATCAGTTCCAGATGTACCGGTGAAGGAGGGCTCACTATGAGCGGTAGCTTCCAGACCGAAGTTCCCACGATGGATGTCGCGTCGAACCACGTGTTCGAGGTGAACGACCAGATTCAGGCGCAGCTCAGGAGCCTCCTCGAGCGGCTCGATCCGCTCATGAGCTCGTGGCAGGGGGCGGCTGCAAACAGCTTCCATGTGCTAAAGGAGCGTTGGCACGAGAACGCCACCAAGCTCAATGATTCACTCCGAGGCATCGGTGACGGCCTCGTTCAGAGCCGTGATACCTACGCTGCCACCGAGGACACCAACGTACAGAGTTTCACCGGTATGAGCACCAATCTCGAGTGACGGAGCTCGTCCGAAAAGACCTAAGGAGGTCTCCATGTCCGACGGCCACATGATCGTGACCTTTGGTGCCATCGAGAATGGTGCAACGGATGCAGACGCAGTTGCGGCACAGATCGATCAGCAGTTGGACGATCTCAAGTCCTATCTGGCGCCGCTCGTCGCGTCGTGGTCCGGTGAGGCGTCCGCCGACTATCAGGCCTCACAGGCAAAGTGGGATGCAAGCGCCGCCGACCTCAACCAGGTGCTGAAGGAGATCGCAGCAAACCTTCGGACCGCGAACCAGAACTACGGCGACGCCGAACGTTCGAACGCCAGCATGTGGGGCACCTGACCCTTTGTTCCCCCGCCAGATCTCGCCGCCGGTGGGCGGTCGAGGCCGCTGACGCCGCTGGTGCGCAACACCCGAAGGTCAGGGAGGTGAACTGCCCAGGTTCGAGTGGTGCACCACGCCGTGCGCGGGGCGACGGACGGTGACGGCGATCTGGAGGGCTTCGACGACGAGGTAGGCTCGCACGTCGTCAGCCATGGCCCATCCGGCGACCTTACGGCTCTAGGCGTCGACCCGACGGCGAGGTAGAGCCAGCCCTCCCAGGTGCGGCGCTCGATGTTGACCTTGTAGGGCCGGAACATCTCGATCCTGCCGTCGCTGACCCTCCATCCCGGGAGGTAGCGGCGGACCAGGGTGTGCATGTTCAGCCCGACGTGTCGTTTGCGGAGCCAGCCGACGATCCGCCAGAACGCGAAATGGTCGACGTAGTTGAAGGTCCGCGAGGACACGCCGTGACGGAAGTAGTTGCACCATCCCCGCAGCGTCGGGTTCAACTCGGGAGCGCCTCGTGGCGCTCGATGTCGGCCACCCACACCCGGTTGGGCCCCGAGGCAGCGAAGTGCCGATACATCAGGTCCGGCGCAGGTGTCGCCTTGGGGTTCCGGATGGTCAGGCCTATCCGCCGTCGGCGGTGCACGCCGGCGATCTCGGCGCTGCGCATCAGGCGGGCGACCCGTTTGCGCCCGCAGCGGATGCCGAACTCCATAGCGAGCTCGGCGTGGACACGCGTCGCCCCGTAGGTGCCCCGTGACCGGTGGTGGATCGCCTTGATCACTCCAACGAGTTCAGTGTCGGCTCGGTCCTGGCGCTCGGCGGCCGAGACCGCCAGGTGTAGTAGCCAGCCCTGGACACCCCTAGGTGGCGGCACATCAGACTCAGTCGGAAGTTGGCCTTCTCCGCCTCGAACGTGAACGCCCTCAGCGTAGGTATCGGAGCCACGGTGTCCGCTATGAACCGGGCGCGCATGGGCCCACGTCAAGTTGGTGGAGGTGGAGGGAATCGAACCCTCGAAGCGTGAATCCCGTCGTTGCAGGTCAGAGGCTATAAGTGCAGGTCAACAGTGGTTTCGGCCTCCGGTTGGTGTGCGCTGATGCGCCCTATGACCCTCACTTCTGTGTTCCCGCGTGTCACAA
>JAIVIH010000374.1 GCA_020200615.1 Actinomycetota bacterium
CCGGTGGAACTGGGCCCCGCCGAAGGTCTGTCCGCCAGACCGGCGGCCACCATGGCCAGTGCCCGCTCGGCCCACGCCGCCGTCACCCTGTTGAACGGGAAGGTACTGGTCGTCGGCGGCCGGATCCCGGGCGGTTTCGTGGACACGGCCGAGCTGTACGACCCGTCGTCCGACACCTGGTCTCCGGCGGGTGCGCCCGGATTCGGGGCTTGGGCCTCAGCCACGTTGTTGGTCGACGGGCGAGTCCTCGTCGCCGGAGGTAACCACCAGCTGGGGCCGTGCCCGCAGCACAACTGCATCGACAACAAGGCCGCCGTCTACAACCCCGACACCAACACCTTCTCGCCGGCGCCGCCTATGAACTTCCAACGATCGAGACATACCGCCACCCGCCTGACGGACGGGCGCGTTCTCGTCGCCGGCGGCGCGCGCGACGACTTCACATCGCACGTGTCCGCCGAGGTGTACGTGCCGGCGACCAACTCCTGGGTCCCCACCGGGCCCATGCTCCAGGGCCGCGCTTCCCATACCGCCACCCTGCTCCCCAACGGCAGGGTGCTGGTGGCCGGCGGGGACGGCAACGACGTCCAGGGAGTGGCCACGACCGAGCTCTACGACCCGGGCGCGGGAACATGGTCATCGGGGCCCAGCATGTCGGCCGCTCGCTCATGGGCCACCGCCACCACGCTGGGGTCCGGCGGCAGGATCCTGGTGACGGGAGGAGAGGGCGACGCCTTCGGGAACGCGCTCGCCAGCGCCGAGCTGTACGACCCCGCCGTCAACGCGTGGTCCCCGGCGGCTTCGATGGCCGTACCGCGCGTCCGTCATACCGCAACCCTGCTGCTCGACGGCACCGTCCTGGTGACGGGCGGGACGGTCGGAGGCAACTCATCGGGCGAGTCCCTGAACAGCACCGTGAGGTACGCTCGGTGCGGCGCCCCTCGCCAACCCCACCGTGCTCGAGCCCGGGCAGGCGTTCTCGGCCGGCGTACACGGACTGTTTTCGCCCAACTCCTCCTACCGGCTGAAGCTCGGCACCGGTGGGGAGGCCTGCCACCTGTCGACGACGTTCCTGGGCGGCACCGTCAACGCCGACGGCAACGGCGACATCGCCCCCGTCCGCCGGGTACTCCCCTCCAACCTCACCTCGGGAAAGCGCCACCTGTGCTGGGTCAGGAACGGGGGCACCACCGACCACAGCCTGCCCACCGAGATCACCATCGTCTGAGCACTACCGTCGGGCCGTGGCCGACGACGGGATCGCGGTTGAGGCGGCGGGCCGGGAGCTGGTCATCACCCACCCCGAGAAGGTCTTCTTTCCCGAGCGGGGTGACACCAAGCTCGATCTGGTCCGCTTCTACCAGGCGGTGGCCGGCCCCCTGCTGGCGGCCATGGGTGGGCGCCCCGTTCTCCTCCAGCGGTTCCCGAACGGGGCCGGCGGCTCGTCGTTCTTCCAGAAGCGGGTCCCCGAGACCCGCCCCGACTGGCTCCAGACCACCGTCGTCAGCACGCCCAACGGCACCACCTCGCAGGCGCTCGTGATCCACGATCTGGCCCATGTCCTGTGGGCGGTGAACATCGCCTGCCTCGGCTTCCACGTGTGGCCCACGAGGGCCGACGATCCCGAGCACGCCGACGAGCTCCGCATCGACCTCGACCCCACACCCGGCGTCACCTTTGCCATGGTGCAGGAGGCGGCCCACGAGGTCCGCGCCCTACTCGACGAGGTGGGCGTCCTCGGGCTTCCCAAGACCACCGGCAACCGGGGCATCCACGTGTACGTTCGCCTCCAGCCCCGCTGGACGTCTTACGACGTCCGCTCCGCCGCCGTAGCCGTCGCTCGCGAGCTGGAACGGCGGCGGCCCGACCTGATCACCGCCGCCTGGTGGAAGGAGGAGCGGGGCACTCGCGTTTTTGTCGACTTCAACCAGAACGCCCCCCACAAGACCATCTTCGGGGCGTGGTCGGTGCGAGCCCGTCCGGGGGCGCAAGTCTCGACGCCGTTCCCGTGGGAGGAGCTGGACGACATCCACCCTGACCCCCTGACCATCGCCACCGTCCCCGACCGGGTGGCTCGGGACGGCGATCCGTGGGCGGTCATGGCCACCAACCCGCAGTCGCTGGAGCCACTCGTCGCCCTCCACGAGCGGGACCGGGCCGCGGGACTGCTGGACGCGCCGTGGCCCCCCGTCTACCCCAAGATGCCCGGTGAGCCTCCCCGGGTGGCACCCAGCCGCGCCCGGAAGCCCGCACCCGAGTGAGGATCGGCATCGACGTCTCGCAGCACCAGCTCTCCTGGGACGAGCTCCTGGCCCGGGTCCACTTCGCCGAGGACGCCGGCTTCGACGGGGCGTGGGTGTTCGACCACTTCAAGGTGCTGTACGGCCCCTCCGACGGCCCGTGCTTCGAGGCGTGGACCCTGCTGGCCGCCCTGGCCGCGGCAACCTCCCGGATCCGCCTGGGGCCCCTGGTCACGGGCGTCACCTACCGCCACCCCTCGATCCTGGCCACCGAGGTGGTGACCGTCGACCACGTATCCGGGGGCCGGGTGGAGCTGGCCATCGGCGCCGCCTGGTTCGGCCAGGAGCACGAGGAGCTGGGGCTCGACTTCCCTCGGCCCGGCGAGCGGATGGACCGCCTGGACGAGGCCCTCCAGGTGATGACGGCCCTGATGACCGAGGACGGAGCCAGCTTCGAAGGTCACCACTACCGATTGCGCAACGCCACCTACCGCCCGCGTCCGGTCCAGCAACCCCACCCGCCCATCTGGATCGGAGGCCACGGAGAGCGCCGTCTGCTCCCCCTGGCCGCCAAGTGGGCCGACATGTGGCATGGCTTCGGGTCGGTCTCCGATCTGACCCGCAAGTCGCGGTTGCTCGACCGGCTGATCGAGGAAGCAGGGCGGGATCCGGCCTCGGTCGGCCGTTCCTCCAACCTGTCCCTCTCCGAGCCGTGGGACGAGGTGCGCCGCCAGGCGGACGGCCTCCGAGACGCAGGCTTCTCCTACCTCGTGGCCAGCTGGCCGGCCGAGGGCCGCCCCCGCATGGACGAGTTCGTCGATCGTGTGCTCCCCGAGCTGCTGGAGGCGAGCTGACCACCGAGGTCGCGCCCGGCGTCGTCCAGCTCGACACCCTCCTCGGCGGCTGGCAGAAGGTCACCGCCGGCTACCTCATCGAGGGCCCGGCGCCGGTGCTGGTGGAGACGGGCAGCCAGTCCTCGGTACCCACCCTCCTCGCCGCCCTCGACGAGTGCGGCGTGGGGCCGGGCGAGCTGGCGTCGGTGGTCGTGACCCACATCCACCTCGACCACGCCGGCGGCGTGGGCGACGTGGCCGCTGCCTTCCCCGGCGCCCGCGTGTACGTGCACGAGCTTGGAGCCCGCCACCTGGCCGACCCCAGCCGGCTCGTCGCCTCAGCCGGACAGGTGTACGGCGACATGCTCGACTCCCTGTACGGTCGCCTCGAGCCCACCCCCGCCGACCGCATCCACGTCCTGGCCGACGCTGAGGACATCGACGTCGGCGGCGGCCGCAAGCTGACCGCCGTCCACTCCCCCGGCCACGCCAAGCACCACCTCGCCCTCCACGACTCGGGCAGCGGTCTGCTCTTCGTCGGCGACGCCGTGGGCGTACGGCTCCCCGGCGTGGGAGTTCTCCGCCCGGCCACGCCTCCGCCCGACTTCGACCTCGACCTGGCCCTCTCCTCGCTCCGGCGCTTCGCCGACCGCAGGCCTACGGCCCTGGCCCTCGCCCACTTCGGCGTACTTCCCGACCCGCCGGCCAACGTGCTCGAGGAGGCCGACGACGCCCTGCGCCAGTGGGCGGCGGTGGCCGACGCCGCCTGGCGATCCGGGGGCTCGGTGGACGAGGCCCTGGAGGCGGCTTTCGGAGCGACCCACGCCCAGGTCGAGGTGCTGAACGCGGCGATCCCGCCACCGGTCCCCTCGGAGGCCTCAACTCGGATCTGTCGGCCGAGTGCCAGACCGGCGAGGACGCCAACCAGCGCGACGACTGCCGCATCGTCGGCGTCATCAACAGCGTCCAGGAGTACTGGTCGGGCACGCTCCCCGGCTACCGGAGGACGAACACCGTGTTCTTCACGGGAGGGACGTCGACCGGTTGCGGATCGGCCACGTCCGCCGTCGGCCCCTTCTACTGCCCCCTCGACGAGAAGGTCTACATCGACCTCGGCTTCTACGAGGACCTCCGGACCCGCTTCGGGGCCCAGGGCGGCCCCTTCGCCGAGGCCTATGTCATCGCCCATGAGTACGGGCACCACGTCGAGAACATCCAAGGCGTGCTCGAGCGCTCCCGGGACGGCGACACCGGACCCCAGAGCGGCGGCGTACGCGTCGAGCTCATGGCCGACTGCTACGCCGGCCTCTGGGCGCGGGGAGCGGTGGACACCGGCTTCATCGAGGAGCTCACCGAAGCCGATATCAGGGACGGCCTCAACGCGGCCGCCGCCATCGGAGACGACCGCATCCAGGAGCAGGCCGAGGGTCGGGTCGACCCCGAGTCGTGGACCCACGGGTCGTCCGAGCAGCGCCAGCGCTGGTTCACCACCGGCTACCAGGCGGGCAACGTCGCGGCCTGCGACACGTTCGCCGTACCCGCGACCTGAGGCGCGTCGGGTCGCGGGCCCCGACCGCGGCGCCCGGCTCATGCCGCGCTCGGTGGGGCGTGGGCATGCCGGGGGTGACGAGGATCGTCGGGTGGGACGAAGGCTCGTTTGCCGCGGCCGTGGACCAGGGCCCAGCCGTCGAGGCTCTTGAGGTCGTGGTGGTGGCGGCACAGCCGGTCGAGGAGGTCGACTCTCCACCGCGTGGCCCACCGAGGTTTCCCGTGGTGCGGGCCAGGTGGTGGGCGGCCGAGCGGTCGCCGGATTGCTTCCACGCCCCGGCCTCAGCCGAGCGGGCCGCGGCCAGGCCCTTGAGCGTGGCTGCCATCCTCTCGATGGCGGTCGTACCAAGACCAGGCCAGGGACGCAAGGGGAACGTGGGGCGAGCCACCCCAATGGGAGAGTCACTTCACGGGGTATCTCTGCCACACCTCAGACGGTCAAGAGACGGCTACCGGGGCCTTGCCACTCCACCACCACGATGGTGGCGTCGTCCTGCAACTGCCCCTCCTGGTGGTCCAGGATGGCGTGGATGAGGCGCCGCATTGTCTCCGGCGCTGGGGTGGCCGCTGCCGATGTCCGGGTCACCAGGTCCACCAGCCGGCCGACCCCGAAGAACTCACCCTCGGCCGAGCGCGCCTCGACCACGCCGTCGGTGAAGAAGAGCACCTGGTCGGCTGGCTCCAGCCTCTCCTCGGATACCACCACACAGCCGCTAACCCCGAGTGGAGGAGCGACCTCACCCTCCAGGGTCTTGACGACCCGGCCATTGCGCAGCAGGAGTGGCGGCGGATGCCCGGAGACGGACCACCGCAGGCACCCTGACGCCAGGTCGAGCTCGGCCAGCACGGCGGTCACGAAGCGGTCAGGACCGAACTGGTCGCCGACGGCGCGATCGATGGCCGCAGCACTATCGGCAAGGTCGCCTCCCGCCCGGCGGCTTGCGCGGCAGGCGGCCATAGCTACGCTGACGAGGAGCCCGGCCTCCAAGCCGTGGCCCATGGCATCGAATACGGAGATACGGGCGGTGTGGGCATCGACGGCGTAGTCGAAGGAGTCACCGCCCAGTTGGTACACCGGAGCCAATACGCCGCTGATGACCAGCTGATCGGTCCCGAACGTGAGGGGCGGCAGCAGTCGCCAGGCCAGCTCGGCGGCCACAGACATGGGCTGACGGCGCCGGACCCGCTCGAAGAGGTCACCGTAGGCTTGCTTGGTCACCACCACCTCGGCGACGAGGCCGGCGAGGACACGCACCTCGTCCAGGTTCGGCTCCTCTACGCGAAAGGCCAGCTCAAGCACGCCGAGGCGCTCCACGCCGTCGAGCACCGGCGCCCACACCCGCAGGCCACCTTCTTCGGCCGCGGTCGTCTGGATCTCCAGCGTCCGGTAGCACCACCCGGCCAGCGTGGTGTCGATCACGACCTCCTCGCGAGCCGAGCTGTCAGGGTTCGGCACCGGCACCAACACCCGCTGCTCGTAGTCGACGAGGTATAGAGCGGCGTCGTCGGCGCCCAAGGCCCTGGCATGCTGCACCAGTAAGACGGGAACGTCGTCGGGTACCACGAGGTGCGAGGCGTCCACCAGGTGCGTCAGCTCCTGGGCCCCTCTATCTCGGACGGCCATGTGCTGCCGACCCTATCGGCGCAGCGGGACGACGTGTACCGGCCAGCAGTCGGTTTGCCGGATCAGCCTTGACATCGGCCGGGCTCGGCCTATCATGATGATATCACTTTGATAGGGAGGCCCGTATGGAACCCACTGAACGACCAGGACGAGCCCCCTCCGGTGCGGTCTTCGTCGTCATTGAGGTCATCCTGGTGGCGGTGTGCGCAGCGGTGTTCCTGACTGCGCTACGAACGGAGAACGTGGCCCTCGGGTTGTCAGCCATCCCCGTGCTGCTCGCGGCCATCGTGCTTCCTACTGGCTTCTTCATCGTCCAGCCCAACATGGCCCGGGCCTTGGTGTTCTTCGGGCGCTACAAGGGGACGGTCCGGGCCAACGGCTTCTTCTGGGCCAACCCGCTCTATCGGAAGACGGCCATCTCCCTGCGCATCCGCAACCTGGACAGTGACGTGTTGAAGGTCAACGACGCCGCCGGGAACCCGGTCGAAATCGCCGCCGTCATCAACTGGCAGGTGTTCGACTCGGCCAAGGCGCTGTTCAACGTGGAGAGCTTCCACACGTTCGTAGAGATCCAGACCGAAACCGCCGTCCGCCACGTGGCCAGCGAGTACCCGTACGACAACTACGACGATGAGGGTTTGTCCTTGCGGGGGAACGCCGAGGAGGTGACGGAGACGCTGCAGCACGAGCTCCAGGAGCGGCTCCAAGTCGCGGGCGTGGCCGTCCTGGACACGAGGCTCCGGCGCCTGGCCTACGCGCCCGAGATCGCGGGCGAGATGCTCAAGCGCCAGCAGGCGAGCGCCGTGGTGGCCGCCCGGAAGCTGATCGTGGAGGGCGCCGTGGGCATGGTCGACCATGCGCTGCAGATGCTGAACGACCAGCGGATCGTGGAGCTGGACGAGGAGCGCAAGGCGTCCATGGTGAGCAACCTGCTGGTGGTGCTCTGCAGCGACAGGGGCGCCCAGCCCGTGGTCAACTCGGGCTCGCTTTACTGAGGAGCGTGCTTATTGAGTGGCCTGATG
>JAIVIH010000125.1 GCA_020200615.1 Actinomycetota bacterium
GACTTCGACCGGCTGATCGACGATCTCCGCGCTGGGCGGCTGGCCGACGAGGTTCCGCCCCACGGCACCCTCTGCCGGGTCCGGCGTCAGGCACCCCCACTCGTGCCTGCCACCAACGCCCCGGACGAGGACCCCATCCCCGCCGGCTCACCTTCGGGACCGTCTGGTTCTTCGGCCCAGCCGCGCAAGGGCGGCGGCCTGGGACTGGGAGCGTGACCCGTGGTCACTGACGCACCGGCCATCGTCACCGCTCGGCACGGACTGCCGGAGTCGTGGACCCTTGCGAGCTACCTGGAGCACGGTGGGTACGAAGGGCTGCGCAAGGCCCTCACCATGAAGCCGGAGGACATCGCCGACCAGGTGATGAAGGCGAGCTTGCTGGGCCGGGGCGGGGCCGGGTTCGAGGCCGGCAAGAAGTGGTCGATGCTGGGCAAGGCCAGGCCCGCCTACCTGGTCGTCAACGGCGACGAGAGCGAGCCGTGCACGTTCAAGGACCACATGCTCCTCGAGGCCGACCCCCACCAGATCATCGAGGGGACGCTGATCTGTGCCTACGCCACGGGATCAGCCCAGGCCTTCATCTTCGTCCGGGGCGAGTTCGCCCTGGGCATGGAGCGCATCACGGCGGCTCTCAACGAGGCCTACGAGCACGGGGCCGTCGGAGCGGACATCTTCGGGTCGGGGTTCTCGGTCGACGTGGTGATCCATCCCGGTGCCGGCGCCTACATCTGCGGGGAGGAGACGGCCCTGCTGGAGAGCTTGGAGGGCAAGCGGGGCTACCCCCGGGAGAAGCCACCGTGGTTCCCGGCGGCCAAGGGCCTGTACGGGATGCCCACCATCGTCAACAACGTCGAGACCGTCTCCAACCTGCCGTGGATCGTCCTCAACGGGGGCGACGCCTTCGCCGGCCTGGGCGAGGGCCGCTCGGCCGGCACTCGCCTGTTCTCCCTTTCGGGGCACGTGAAGCGTCCCGCCAACTTCGAGATCGAGATGGCCAAGACCAGCTTCCGTGACCTGATCTACGACCCCGCCCTCGGCGGCGGCATCCGCAACGACAACCAGCTCAAGGCCTTCATCCCCGGAGGGGCGTCGGCCCCGTGGTTCGGCCCCGACCAGGTCGACATGGCCCTCGACCAGGATGCCGTGGGCAAGGCCGGCTCGATGTTGGGCTCGGGCTCGGTGATCGTGATGGACGACACCACGTGCATGGTCCGGGCCGCATGGCGGATCACCCGCTTCTTCCACCGGGAGTCCTGCGGCCAGTGCACCCCCTGTCGGGAGGGAGGCGGCTGGGTCGACAAGGTCATGCAGCGCATCGAGCTGGGCGGCGGCCGCGAGAGTGATCTCGAGCTCCTCCTCGACGTGTGCGACAACCTCGCTCCCGGTCTGGGCTGGCCCCCGGCCAAGACCACCATCTGCGTCCTGGGTCCGTCCATCCCGTCGTCGATCACGTCGGCCATCAAGATGTTCCGCGACGAGTTCCTCGTCCACATCAAAGAAGGCGGCTGTCCTTTTGACTAAGGCGGAGGTGGAGACGGAGGCGGGGTCGGTCACCATCACCGTCGACGGCAAGGCCATCAAGGCCAAGCCGGGCGAGATGATCATCGCCGCCGCCGAGCGGGGTGGCGTCTACATCCCCCGGTTCTGCTGGCACCCCCGCATGAAGCCGGTGGGGATGTGCCGCATGTGCCTGGTCGACGTCAAGGGCCCCCGGGGCATGGCCCTCCAGCCCTCGTGCTACGTGCCCGTGACCGACGGGATGGAGGTGGTCACCGACTCGCCCAAGGTCAAGAAGGCCCAGGACGGCGTGCTCGAGTTCCTGCTCATCAACCACCCCTTGGACTGCCCGGTGTGCGACCGCGGCGGCGAGTGCCCGCTGCAGGACCAAACCTTCGCCTTCGGGCCGGGGGAGAGTCGCTTCGTCGAGGAGAAGCGGCACTGGGCCAAGCCCATCCCCATCAACCCCCTGGTGGCCCTCGACCGGGAGCGGTGCATCCAGTGCGCCCGCTGCACGCGGTTCGCCGAAGAGGTCGCGGGCGACGCCATGATCGACTTCGTGGGCCGGGCCGTTCCCGGCGGGGTGACCTTCTGGTTGAGCCGGGTGACCCGACCCTCAAGGTTGGTGGTCGTACCGGCCCGCTCGGCGAAGGTGGCGGCCGGGAGGATCACGTCGGCGTGGGCGTGCGACGGGTTGCGGAAGCAGTCGACGGCCACGGTGAAGCCGGCCCCGGCCAGAGCACGGCGGGCGAGGCTGCGGTCGGGAAAGTCGGACATGGGGTCGGCGCCGACCAGGATGAGTCCCCGGACGCGGCTGGCGTCGGCCGCGCTCAGGATGCCGAGGGCGTCCAGCCCCCGCGCCGCGGGAAGCGAGGACCAGCCCTGCTGGTACCACTCCCGACCGTCGTCCAGCGAGACCCGACCCGGGAGGATCCCGGGGGAGAGCCCCATGTCGAGGGCGCCGTGGACATTGCCCCGGCGCAAGGCAGTGAGGAACCGGACGCCGGGGAAAGCGTCGAGCAGGATGCCGGCCGCCTCCACCAGCGAGTCGGTCGACTCCGCCAGCGACGGACGGCCCAGCACCACCACCATGCCTTCGCCTTCGGTCCCGAGGACGTCGGCCGCGCTGGTCAGCCGGGGATCGCTGTCCGGCCGCTCGACCAGCGAGCGGATCACCTTGGCCACCTCGCCCGGGCGGTAGAGCAGGGTGGCGGCCGCCTGCCGGCTCAGCCCCGTGGGCAGGGGGACGACCTCCACCAGGCGGGTGTCGCCGTCGATGGCCGCTTCCCGCAACCTCAGGTAGAGGATGGGCAGCTCCTCCTTGAGGTCGGGCCCAATTACGAGCACGGCCCGGGCCCGGCACGCCTCGTCGATCGTCGCTCGGGGCAGACCGAGGACGACCTCGGGGGGCAGGCCGTCGCCCATCTGGCAGTCCACGTTGTCGGTGCCGAGCACGGCCCGGGCCACCTTGGCCCACACGTAGGCGTCCTCGTTGGGCAGGCGCGCCCCACCCAGGACGGCGAGGGCCTCCGAGCCGTTGTCGTCGCGCACCCGGCGCAGCCCGTCAGCGGCTGCCCCCAGCGCCTCGCTCCAGGACGCCTCAATCAGCTCGTCCCCCTTGCGCACGAGGGGGTGGGTGAGGCGGTCGGGGGAGTT
>JAIVIH010000126.1 GCA_020200615.1 Actinomycetota bacterium
TGGCCGTGATGAGCCCGGCGGTCTGGCTCGCCTGCGCCCGCAGGGCGACGACCTTGCGGTCGAGCAGCTCACCGCCAAGAGACAGGTGCAGGGCCAGGTCCGCCTCCGGTGTCACCCTGGGTAGGCCCCGCTCGAACACATGGAAGCGTTCATGGACCAGGCGGAACCGGGTGGCAAAGGCCGTGGTGGACGCTGCGTACAGCAGCCGTCCAGGGGCTCCGCTCGCGGCCCACGCCTGGGTGGTCCACCGCGACACCGCACGGTGGTCGAGGTGACCCGTCAGCCCGTCGGGCGCGAAGGTCACAACCGTCTCCGCAGCCACCTCCCGGATGAGCCGGGCGATGGTGGCCACGGGCCCGACGGGCGAAGTGGCGGCACAGGTGCCGTCCTCGATGTCCAGCCAGTGGTGCTCTTTGACCCCCAAAGCCGTGAGGGACGTGGCGAGCTCCCGCTCCCGCACGGCAGCCAGGCGAGCGGGGGGCCAGCGCCGCGGGTCGGACGTACCGTGCTCGCCACGGGTTGCGGTCACGCAGACGACCCGGCAACCGGCATCGGTCGCCCGTGCCATCAGCCCGCCGGCGAGGTAAGCCTCGTCATCGGGATGGGCCCACACGGACAACACGGTGCCGAGCTTGGCCATCTCGGGGTCACCCATCCTCCCATTCTCAGTTCGCCTCATTGCGATCACCTCCGTTACAGGGTGGAGCGGGCTCCCGCCGGCTGGGCTGTCCCGCCGGCGGGTGCCGCTCCGGTCGTTGGGTTCAGGGTCGGGCCTCGATGACCACGTTGAAAGGGGTCGTCACCGTTGTGCGGCTCTGGGTGAAGCCGGCCTGGTCCAGCACGTGACCGAGCCGCTCGGGCCCCGCCTGTGCGCCCAGGCCGAGGGCGCCGGGCTGGGCCAGTGAGCTGGGGGTGCACAGGAACGTCGAACCGGCGTAGTAGATGCGTCCCACGGGAGTCAGGTTGTCCTCCACCCGGTCGCCGGCGGCGGGCTCCACGACCATCACCGTCCCGTCCTCGGCCAGGGTGGTCCGGGTGTGGGCGAGGACGCCGACGGGGTCACCCATGTCATGGAGGGCGTCGAAGAAGCAGACGAGGTCGTAGCCGGTGCCGCCGAAAGACGCGGCGTCGGCCACCTCGAAATGCACCCGATCGGCCACCCCGGCTTCGGCGGCAGCCTTGGCGGCGGCGTCGATCGAGCCGGCGTGGGCATCTATGCCGACGAAGGTCGAGCGGGGGTAGGCCTGGGCCAGGATGACAGTGGAGATGCCGTAGCCGCAGCCGACGTCGGCAACCTGGGCACCCTCCTGCAACTTGGCCTCCACCCCGTCCAGCGACGGGACCCACTCCCTAATGAGCGACGCCCGGTACAGCGGGGCGTAGATGCGCTGTACGCCTCGGTACAGCCGTTGGTCGTGGTCCCCCCACGCGATGCCGTCACCGGAGCGGAAGGCGTCCGCCAGCCGGTCGGCGTCCGCCCACAGCGACGCGATCAGCTCCCACGCCCCGGCGAAGAAGAACGGCGACGTCTCCTCCGCCCACAGCTCGGCGGCCTCGTCGGTCAGCTCGTACGTGCGCTCGGCGGCGTGGTGCTCGACCACCCCACCAGCGGCCTGGTTGTTCAGCCACTCCCGCACGTAGCGCTCGTGCGTTCCCGTCCGGTCCGCCAGCTCTTGGCTGGTGAGCGGGCCGGCTCCGGCCATGGCTCGGTACAGACCGAGTTTGTCGCCGATGTAGACCAGCGGGGCGGATTCGGCGACGGACCACTCGTTCACCGCCTTGCCGATGAGCTCTTGCAACTTGGTGTCGTTCACGATGCTCCTCCTTGTTCTTGCTTCGTGGGCAGCATGGAGGAGCCGCCTTTCAGCGCTGTGTCTCGGGCGCGTCACCCGGCTTTCACTACCGTGCGAGCGATGGAGTTCCGCGTCCTCGGGCCCGTCGAGGTCAGCGATAGCGGACAGGCGGTGACCCCCACGCGGGCCAAGGAGCGCTGCGTGCTGGCGCTCCTGCTGGCCCAAGCCAACCGCGTCGTGTCCGCCGAGCGCCTGGCCGAGGCGCTGTGGCCGGGGGCGCACGCGCCGGACCAGGCCGTGCGGTCGGTGCAGACCCACGTCAGCCGGCTTCGCTCTACCTTGGGACCGGCGGACGAGCGGCTCCTCACCCGCGCTCCCGGCTACCTTCTCCGGGTCGACCCCGACGAGCTGGACGCTCAGCGTTTCGAGCGGCTCGTCGAGGAGGCCCGGCGCCGGACCGGCGAGGATCCGGGCCAGGCTCTGGCGTTGCTCGACCAGGCGCTCGAGCTGTGGCGGGGTCCGCCCTACGGAGAGTTCCGGGATGAGGAGTTCGCCGTGGGCGACGCCGTGCGGCTGGAGGAGCTGCGGCTGGTGGCGATCGAGGAACGGATCGAGGCGCGGCTCGCCCTCGGCCACCACGAGGAGGAGGTGGGCGAGCTGGAGGCCCGCTGCGCGGAGCATCCCCTCCGAGAGCGGCTGCGGAGCCAGCTGATGCAGGCCCTGTACCGCAGCGGACGACAGCCGGACGCCCTGCGTGCCTTCGAGGCCTACCGCCGAATGCTGGCCGACGAACTCGGTCTGGATCCGTCCCCGGAGCTGCGGGACCTAGAGGCGAAGATCCTGCGCCACGACCCGGCGCTGGCCCCTCGGCCCGCCCCGCCTGGCGCTACGGGAGCGGTGGTCACGCCGGTGTCAAGCTTCGTCGGGCGCGAGGCCGAGGTCGCCGAGGTGACCCGTCGCCTGACCACGGCTCGCCTGCTGACCCTCACCGGACCCGGCGGGGTCGGCAAGACCCGCCTCGCCCTGCAGGTGGCGGCGGCTGTCGCCGAGCGGTACCCCGATGGTGTGGCGGTCTGCGAGCTCGCCGCCATCGCCGACCCCGACGCCGTGGCGCCGGCCGTCGCCACCGCTCTGGGCATCCAGCGGCGCCACGACCGGACGGTCGCAGACAGCGTGGCCGAGGTGCTGCGCACCAGGAAGATCCTGCTGGTGGTGGACAACTGCGAGCACGTCGTCGACGCCGCCGCCTCGCTGCTCTCGTCGTTGGTCACGAGGTGTCCGGCGGTGACCCTGCTGGCGACCAGCCGGGAGCGCCTGGCCATCGAGGGGGAGCAAGTGTGGCCGCTAGGCCCGCTGC
>JAIVIH010000375.1:0-1591 GCA_020200615.1 Actinomycetota bacterium
CCGCCGCGGCGTGCGCCGAACAGGACCAGCCCCCCAGCGGAGAGGGGTGACCCTCGGACTGGTCTGCCTGGTCGTGGTCGGGTCGGAGCTCGGCGGCGCCCTCTGGTCGATCGTCCGCCAGAGCGACCGGGTACTGGCCGCCGCCGTGTGCCTCCTTCCCGCCATGGTGGTCGGTCTTCTGCTCACCCCCCGGGCCGAAGAGGACTTCCGGACCTGAGGAGCGGCGCTCAGCCCGAGGCCGTCACTCCCACTCGATGGTGCCCGGCGGCTTGGACGTGACGTCATAGGCCACCCGGTTCACGCCCGGCACCTCGGCGATGATGCGGGAGGACAGGCGCTCGAGCAGGTCGTGCGGCAGTCGGGCCCAGTCGGCGGTCATGGCGTCGTCGCTGGTGACGGCCCGCACCACGATCGGGTAGGCGTAGGTGCGCTCGTCGCCCATCACGCCGACGGTCCGCACGCCGATGAGCACGGCGAAGCTCTGCCACAGCTCGCGGTAGAGGCCGGCCCGCTTGATCTCCTCCACCACGATGGTGTCGGCTCGGCGCAGGATGTCGAGGCGCTCGGGGGTGACGGTGCCGACGATGCGCACGGCCAGCCCGGGCCCGGGGAAGGGCTGCCGCCAGACCATCTCCTCGGGCAGGCCCAGCTCCTCGCCCACGGCCCGGACCTCGTCCTTGAACAGGTTGCGCAGCGGCTCCACCAGCTCGAACTGCATGTCCGCCGGCAACCCGCCCACGTTGTGGTGCGACTTGATGCGGGCCGCATCCCGGGTGCCGGACTCGATCACGTCCGGGTAGAGCGTGCCCTGCACGAGGAAGCGGGCGTCCTCGAAGTCGGCCGCCACCTCCTCGAACACCCGGATGAACGTCTCCCCGATGGCCTTGCGCTTGCCCTCGGGGTCGCTCACGTCGAACAGGGCCTCGAGAAAGCGGTCGCCGGCCTTGACGTGGACGAGGTCGACGCCCGACTGCCGGCGGAAGGCCTCCTCGACCTGGTCGCCCTCGCCCGTGCGCAACAGGCCCGTGTCCACGAACACGCACGTGAGCTGGTCGCCCACGGCCTTGTGCACGAGGGCGGCGGCCACGGCCGAGTCCACGCCGCCGGACAGCCCGCAGATCACCTGCTCGTCACCGACCTGGGCCCGGATGGACTCCACCGCCTGCTCGATGATCGACGTCATCGTCCACAGCGGGCGGCAG
The DNA here is from genome assembly GCA_020200615.1 of Actinomycetota bacterium. Next base: position 1,203 of record JAIVIH010000375.1, read on the forward strand.
CCGCAGACGTCGTACAGAAAGTGCTTGAGCATCTCCTGGCCCCGGGCCGTGTGGGCCACCTCGGGGTGGAACTGCACCCCGTAGATCCGGCGCTCGGGATCCTCCAGGGCCGCCACGGGCACGGTCCCGGTTCGGGCCGTGACCCGGAAGCCCTCAGGGGCCTCCACGATCGAGTCGGCGTGGCTCATCCACACGTCCTGGGCCTCGGGAAGCTCCTCGAACAGGAGGGAGGCACCCACCACCTCCAACGCGGTGCGCCCGTACTCGGCGATCCCGGTGCGGGCCACCAGGCCACCGAGCTGCTGGGCCACGAGCTGGGCGCCGTAGCAGATGCCCAGGACGGGGACGCCGGCGTCGTACACCCCGGGATCGATGGAGGGGGCCCCCTC
>JAIVIH010000375.1:1624-4773 GCA_020200615.1 Actinomycetota bacterium
GGCCCCTGCCCCACGCCGGGCCGTGCCGACAAGTCGCTCACGGGCTGACTACGACCCCATGCCGATGCCCTGCGAGCGCTGAAGGTCCTTGCCTTCGGTCTGCAGGGAGGGCGCCACCATGACGTCGGCCTTCTGGAACTCCTTGACCGATCCGTAGCCGCAGGTGGCCATGGACGTGCGCAGGGCGCCACAGAGGTTGACCCGGCCGTCGTTCTCGTGGGCGGGGCCGACGAGGATCTCCGACAGGGTTCCCCTGGTGGTGGTCCGCACCCGGGCGCCCCGGGGCAGGGTGGCATGGAACGTGGCCATCCCCCAGTGGTAGCCCCGCCCGGGCGCCTCGACGGCGGCGGCCAGGGGAGAGCCGATCATCACCGCGTCGGCCCCGCAGGCGATCGCCTTGGCGATGTCACCGCCCGTGCTCATCCCTCCGTCGGCGATCACGTGGACGTAGACCCCGGTCTCGTCCAGGTGGCGCATGCGGGCCCCGGCAGCGTCGGCGATGGCCGTGGCCTGGGGCACACCCAGCCCGAGCACGGCCCGGGTGGTGCAGGCGTGGCCCGGACCCACGCCCACCAGCACCCCGACGGCGCCGGTGCGCATCAGGTGTAGGGCGGCGGGATAGGAGGCGCAGCCGCCCACGATGACCGGGATCTCCAACTCCCGGATGAACCGCTTGAGGTTGAGGGGCTCGACCGTCTTAGAGACGTGCTCGGCGGACACCACCGTGCCCTGGATCACCAGCAGGTCGAGCTCGGCAGCCAGGATGACCTTGGCGAACTGCTCGGTGCGCTGTGGGGTGACGGACGCGCACGACACCACCCCTGCCTCCTTGATCTCACGGATGCGCCGGCCGATCAGCTCTTCCTTGATGGGCTCGGCGTAGATCTCCTGCATCCGGAGGGTGGCCTTGTCGGTCGACAGCGACGCGATCTCGTCGAAGAGGACTTCGGGATCGTCGTAGCGGGTCCAGAGCCCTTCCAGGTTGAGGACACCGACGCCTCCGAGCCGGCCGATCTCGATGGCGGTGGCGGGGCTGGTGACACCGTCCATGGCCGCGGCCATGACCGGCAGGCCGAAGGTGTAGGCGTCGATCTCCCAGGAGATGTCCACGTCCTCCGGGTCACGGGTGCGCCTGCTGGGGACGATGGCAATGTCATCGAACCCGTAGGCCCGCCGTCCCGACTTTCCGATTCCGATCTCAACCTCGGCCACAAGCCTCACCCTCGAATCGCGTCGCCCCGAAGGGTCCACAGTACCGGCCGGGAAAGCAGTACTCGGGGAACCGCGACCGTCGCTACCGTCGCATCGTGCGGGGCATCGGAACCGTCGTCAACGTGGGCACCGTGCTGGTCGGAGCCCTGGCCGGCCTGGCCCTCGGGCGGCGGCTCTCCGACCGTCTCCGGTCGACGGTCCTCAGCGGGGTGGGCCTTCTCACCCTCGTCATAGGGGTGCAGGAGGCGACCAAGACCAGAAACGTCGTCTTCCCCCTGGTGGCCCTCATCGCCGGTGCCGTTGTGGGCGAGGCCCTGCGCATCGAGGACCGGCTGGAGGGGTTCGGCCAGCGCATCCGCCGCCGCTTCGAGCCGCCCGACCGTGACCCCGAGGGCAGCGAGGACGAGGCTGACCGGCCGCCGTCCACCTTCGTCGAGGGCTTCGTGACCGCGAGCCTGATCTTCTGCGTCGGACCGCTGACCGTGCTGGGATCGATCCGCGACGGCCTGGGCGGCCCCGACCACGCCCAGCTCCTCTTCGTGAAGTCCGCCCTCGACGGCCTGGTCTCTATCGTCTTCGCCGCCGCCCTGGGGTGGGGCGTCGGCTTCAGCGTGCTGTCCATCGTCGCCGTGCAGGGAACCGTGACCCTGCTGGCGGGCGCCGCCGACCGGGTGCTCACCGACCGCATGATCGCCGAGATGAGCGCCACTGGAGGGGTGATGATCCTCGGCATCGGCCTCCGCCTGCTGGACCTCAAGGCCGTGCGGGTGGCCTCTTTCCTCCCTGCGCTCCTGCTGGCGCCCCTTCTGGTGGCCCTGTTCGCCCGGTGACCACGTCGAGGAACTGGTGGAGGGCGCGCCCGGTCATCCCCCAGATGGTGAGTTCCGGCAGCTCGAAGAAGTGAACGGCCCGGCTGCCCCCGTCAACCGTCCACTTCTCCTCGTGGTGAACGCCCTCGGCCAGGAGATCGGCGAGGGAGACGTCGAAGACGGCGGCGACTTCGGAGGGATCAGGCCGGAGGAGGGGCCTTCCGGTGAGCAGGCCGACGATGGGGAGAGCCACGGATCCGCTCGTCCGGCCTACGACTGGGTCCAGCCACCCGACGACCTCGACGGCCTCCGCCGGCAGGCCGATCTCCTCGTGGGCCTCGCGCAGGGCGGCGTCGACCATGCCCTCGCCGGGGTTGACACCGCCGCCGGGCAGGCCGATCTCTCCCGGGTGGCGGCTCAGGCCCTCGGCCCGGCGGATGAGGATCACCCAGAGCTCCCCGCCCTCCTCGAAGAGGGCCAGCAGCGTCGACGCAGGAGCGAGCGGCGGTTCCGACCCGGTCCCGGCCAAGCGAGCGGCCATGCGCTCCCGGACGGTGGCCGGCGTGACGATGACCCTACCGAGCGCGCTCAGGAACCGGCGGCGCCGGAGTCGGCCTGGCTCGTGGCCACGAGGGCCTCGAGCAGGTCGCGCATGCCCGCGGTCTTGAGCGTGCTCATGACCCGCCCGGGCGGCGTCACGCCCTTCTCCCACTCCATCCAGGCCGTCAACAGCTTCACGGGATCGGGGGGCGGTCTATCCATGGCAGGCGCCGAACGTTAGCGCTCGTCGGAGCGGTCGCCGGCGTGCCAGTGCCCGGCGAGCACGTGCACGGGCTCGGTGAGGAGGTCGACGATCGGTATGCGGCCCAGGATCTCCTCGTCGAACGCCGGCTCGCGTTCGGTCACCGCGTCCACGAGAGCGTCGTAGCGGTCCAGGTACCCGCTGAGCACGCCCTGGGCTACGTCGGACACCAAACGGTCGTGGAAGCGGGCGTGAAGCAGGGTGAGGCCGGTGACCTCCCCCTCCTTGACCTCGGGCACGATCACCACCGTCCGCCGGTCCGCACCACCCCGGGCCACCAGCACCTCCCGGAGCGAGGCGGCCCGGTGCTTGGTGCCCCGTAGGCG
>JAIVIH010000127.1:0-2320 GCA_020200615.1 Actinomycetota bacterium
GGCTGAGCTGGTCGGCATTGGTCGCGAGCAGCACGCCCCCGCCGGCCGCGCCGAGGGCGCCCACGCCCTCGTTCAGGACGGCCGCTGCGACCGCCTCCGGTGTCGCGGCCGTGGCGAGGGCGGAGGCAACCGAATACAGCCGTGCCACCCGCTCCGACGTGCGGTGGGCGCTGGCGACACGATCGACCTCGGCCAGGAGGCGATGGGTGAACGACTGGGCCTTTGGCGCCGCCCGCCCTGCGGCCGCGGCCCGCAGCTGGGTGACAAGTTCCCCGATGTACCAGTGCCGGAACAAGCGGTGTTGGGGTGGGGTGTCCAGCGTCAAGAGCCGCCGGGCACGGCAGTAGGCGTCCACCTCGTCGAGCGCCCGGACGTAGTCCTCGGCCGCATCCGCGGCGCGGGCCGGCAGGTCGAGCGCCAGATCGGTGGTGGCCTCTCCCCGACGGTCGGCTTCGAGCGCCTGTCGCTTGATCGCCAGGCGCGCCTCGGCGAACCGGTCCACCACGGCGCCGAGCAGCGACGCCAGGTGGGCCGGAACCTCGGTCGCAAGTCCCGATCGGGCGCCGGCCGAGGCGAGGGTCAACTCCCGAACGACATTCTCGACGTGCGCCTTGGCCGCGAGGAGAAGGTCGGTCGGCACCTCGCCCAGCGCCACGTGGAAACACGGCTCCGGGTCGCCGACGACCTCCCAGTCGTCGTCCCACATGGCGAGCAGGTCTTCGTCGCTGACGTCGGCTGGAGCCGGGTTGCTCCGCCCGGTGACCTCGGCCCAGACGACCTTTCCCCCCTCGCCCTCGAACGCCGCGCCCCAGCGTTCGGCGAGGCGGGCGACGAGACGAAGACCCCGGCCGGTCAGTGACTCCTCGGACGGCCGTCCGAGGATGGGCGGCACACGACTCTCGTCACGGACCTCGACCCGCAGACCGTCGCCGATCGACATGATCGCGACGCTGGTACACCCCCCGCCGTGCAATATGGCGTTCGTCACCAACTCGCTGAGGACGAGCTCGGCATCGTCGGCTAGGTCCTCGCGCCCCCACTCGGTCGCCCGCCGGAGGACATCCACCCGGGCGCCTCGCACCAGATCGGTGTCGTCCAGGCGTGATCCTGCCCTCTCCGACCCGTTCACCGACGAGGAGCGTAAGCGAACGCGAGAACAACGTGAGTCGGGCGATGAGTAGCGTGCTGCGCTGGAGTCCGGTCAGGACGGCCTGGGCGCGACCAAGGAGGGTCAGATGAGCTCTCGACTGAATCCGTACATCAGCTTCGACGGAAACGCTCGCTCCGCCTTGGAGTTCTACGAGCGCGTGTTCGGCGGCACGTTGAGCCTCAACACCTTTGGCGAGCTGGGAGGGCAGGGCGGCGCTGACGGGGACAAGATCATGCACGGCATGCTGGAGACCGCCAGCGGCTTCACACTCATGGCCGCCGACACGCCGCCTGGGATGGAGCACTCGCCCGGCAACAACATCGCCGTGAGCCTGAGTGGGGACGACGCCGATGAGCTACACGGATACTGGGAAAGCCTGTCCGCAGGCGGTGCCGTCACGATCCCCTTGGAGACGCAGATGTGGGGCGACGAGTTCGGCATGTGCATTGACCAGTTCGGCATCGCCTGGATGGTCAACATCGTTCAGGCGCAGGATTAGCTCCCCGTCACGAGCCTCCGCTCCGCGGGGAATCAGTCCAGGTACTGCTCTCCAGGGCTGAGCAGACCGTTTCGGTGATCGCCTTCGTCACGAGGTAGGGGTCGCAGTTGGCGTTCGGCCGGCCGAAGATGTACTCCGCTTTGTAGGTCACGTCTCTCCTTGGGTGCCGGTTCGGGGCCCAGCCGGACTGCCGGCCTGCGATCCCATAGTCAGTCTCATCGGCGTTGCCGACCGGGTCGGCCCTGTGATCGCTGTGTGTACATGAACAGCCCTCGCGCCCACTCGGCAGGCTTGCTGCAGCGATCAACAAGTGGCCCCATGACGGTACCCTCGGATTCAGGGGTTCCTGGCTCTGGTCTCGAGAGGAGCGGGTACGTGGTTGCCGTGCGTCATCACATTGTTGCGTTCGTTCGCCCACGCCATCCCGGCTGCGGCGTTCAGAGTCGCGCTGGCGCCAGGGTGTTAGCGTCTCGCCTCGGTTGCGATCCGAGGCGGGCGGAAGGAACAGAAGGATGAGCGTTTCCGAGAGCCAGCGCGAAACGTCCGCACCCGCGTAATACACCCAGTGAGCCGACGGTGAGCGAACCCGAGACCCACTACACCTGGGCTACACGGCTGCGTCCGCACCCTTTCCTACGCGAGTGCACCCCGTACAACACCAGCGGCGGGTT
>JAIVIH010000127.1:2560-7455 GCA_020200615.1 Actinomycetota bacterium
ACCCTGGATCGCAACAATCATGCGAGACATGATCGAGAAGTCGGCGACACCTCGGGTGAAGCGCCGTCTGGAGTCGGTGCTCGAGGACAGGGGCGAGCTGGACGGGGGCGAAGTTCCGTCCACTGTTCGCCCCGCCATCACCGACGCTGGCCTTGTGAAGTCGGTAAGCATCCCCCAAGGCCGGCTCCGCCTTGTGAGTCGGCTGGAGAAGGAGCTGCTCAGGCCGGCGAGCACGCTGGCCCACGAGCTCCTGATCGCGGCGACCGTGCCTGAGTCAATCGACGAGGCCGGTGGCCTCGAGTGCGAAATCGCGGTTTTCCGAAGGGTCGGGTGACGCTGTCAGCCGACGGGTCGACTGGGGGCGGAGACTCGATAATCCTTCCTGTCCGGGCGGAGTGGGGTAGGCCGCCAGAGGGCCGGACCGGGCTCGGATCGCGGTACGTCTTCGAGGCTCTTGTCTCGCGGTCACGCGTGGCGCTCGTCGCAACGCCGCCGGCGTCGCGCCGTCCGCCAAGTGGCCGACGCGGAGCAGAGGTTCGTGCCCGGCTGCTCCGCGGTGGGGCCGAGGTTTGCCGGCTGCATCATCCTTTCTGGATCGAGCCGCCCGAGCCAACGTCTCCCTCTCGGTCGGAGCCCAGCCCTTTCGCCGAGCAACTGCAGCAACTTCTGGACCTTGCCCTGTTGACAGACGCAGACGTCGCCAGAGCGACTGGCGTTGCCGTCGACATCGTCCGTCAGTGGTTGAAGGACCTCCGAGAGCCGAACGGGGAGGACGCGGAGCGTGTGAACGAGCTCTCGGCGATCATCGACCGGCTCGCCGGTGTCATGACTCCCGACTTCATCGGCTTGTGGCTGCGGAAGCCGCTCCGGATCTTGGATGACGAAAAGCCCTCGGAAGTGCTGGCGCGCGGCGACTACAAGAAGGTCAGCCGCGTTCTGGCGGCGCTCGAGTCCCCGGTCGCGTCGTAGCCCGCTCGCGGTTTGCCGAGACACCGAGGCGGCGGATCACGGAAGCCTGGTTCCGGCAGCCGACGGGCGCTGGCAGCGAGGGGAAGTCGTGGAGGGGTTGTACGTGGCCGACAGTAAGGCGACCGCTCTAGCGGAGTGGTTCCGGTGGCTCGCTGAGAACGACATGGTTTCAGGACGTCGGTGAGTCGTTGTACCGCGATGGCAGGGCCGGCCTCATGGCTCCTTCGGCGGCCCGGCCAAGTGGTTTCGTCATCTGCCTCTTCTGGCTGGACGCGGCGTTAGACGGCGTCCGACCTGTGCCGCCACCTGACCGGTGGGACGACGTTCCCGTGCCGCCCCGCGGGATGACGACTTAGTCCGCGCGGTCAGGGCTGGAATCGCACATCGGAGACGATGACGGGTAGCCCACCGGTCAGGTTCTGGACACGTAGCAGCAGCTTCTGGCCCGAGGGTCGTTGCCATGTGCAGATGATCGAGCCGGCCGCTCCCGAGCACTCGGCGAACGACCACCCGTCAGTTGCCTGCCATGGGCGGGCGAAGAGGTCGGCCACGGCTTGAGGCTCGGCCACTTTCTCGGCGGCCGCGAGGTCGCCCTTGGTCCAGGCCTCGTAGAGCGCCTGGGCGTACCCCTCAGGCGACGAGGCGGGCGATGCCGTGGTCGGAGGCGACGTGGTGGGGATGGTGGAACCCACCGTCGTGGTCGATGACGAAGGCGGGGACGACGGGGTGCCTGCCACCACCGTCGTTGCCGGGACGGGTGTGGCCGGCTCGTTCTCGGGCGACGAGCAGGATGACGACCAGGCTGCGACCAGGGCCACCAGGCCCGTGGCGGCGAGCCGAACCTTCCTCTGGGGGGCCGTTCCGACGACGAAGGCCGTCCTACTTGTTGGGCTTGCCGAGCAACTCGCTCAAGCCCTCCAGCACGCCCCTCAGCAGGTCCCCCAAGGGATCCGGCGGGGGTTCGGCAAATCCCCCATAGGCGGCGAGTTCCGCGGCGGAGCCGGCGAAGACCGAATCGTCGACGCGCCCCGACACCCCCGGCACCGACGCGTTGGAGGTGTACTGCCACCAGGTCCACTCGCTCCATCGATCGGTCCTGGGCAAAGACGCCGGGACGCTGCCGTCGTTCCTGCCCCAAGCCGCGATCCACAGCGGATACTGCGTGAGACGCGAAGTGGGAACGCTGTAGAGGTACGACTGGTAGCTGTACAGGATGGGTGTACGGCCCGTGCCCTCCGCCACCAGGGCGAGCCATTCGGCGGCCCAGTCGCCAACATCGGAACTGGGGGCCACTTCGAGGTCGAGCACCGCCACCTCACCGGGAGCCAACCGCCCCACGGTTCGCAGGAAGTGACTGGCTTCCGCCGCCGCGCTGTTCCGGTCCGGGCGGGCGAAGTGGTAGAAGCCGCGCAGCGTGAGGCCGGCTGAGGTCATCGCCTGCCGGTTGCCCGCAAATGTGTCGTCCACGAAGGTCATCCCCTCGGTGGCCTTGGCGAAGGCGAACAGGCGACCGGACTGCCGAACTGCGGCCCAGTCGATCGATCCCTGCCACGCGCTCACATCGATGCCGTGTATGTAGGGGGCGGCGCCCGCGGGAGCGACGGTGACGACCGCCCCGAGCCCGGCCGCGGCCAACGACGCCATCAGGAGAGCGAGGGCCGACGAGATCGCCCTCCGGAAGCCCGCTCGGCCCGACATTCCCACACCCACCATCCGTTCCACGGCAGCCAGATGCCGGGAGACCCGGGCGGCTGAACGCCAAGCACCTTAGTTGTACGGCGAGTCTCCGACGTCGCGATGAAGACTCACGACGCGGCTGGTCAGCCGCAGTTGGGCCAGGGGTTGGACCCGCGCTCGCTGAGGAGCTGGCCGGCGCGCGCGTCCTGCTCGGCCGGCGACGCCGCCGCTGGGTCTCCGCTGCCACCCACCGACTGCCACGTCTGGCGGTCGAACTGGTAGGCCCCGCCGTATTGGCCGTCAGAGCTCACCGCCCCGTAGTCGCCGCCGGACTCGCAGGCCCGAATGGCGGCCAGGTTCCCGTCACCGTCACCGACGGAGGCGACGGCCTGGCTCGGCGCGGGGTCATCGCCGCCCGTCGTCACCGACTGGTTCGCCGGCGCGGGCGCAGGAGCGGGCGCCACGCGGGCGAAGAGGTCGACGGGGATGGCCACGGGCGACAACGGGATGTCCAGGACCTGACCGACCCCGATGATGTCGGGATTGGCGACCGTGTCGAGGTTGAGGGCGAAGATCTCGACCCAGCGGTCCGGCGTGCCTAGCGCGGCCTCCGAGATCGTGGATAGGCTCTCGCCAGCCAAGACCGTGTGGGGTTGGGCCGGAGGCTGCTCCGAGGGCGGGGACCCTTCCTGGGCGGAAGCGGCGGTACCCCCCAGCACGGTTACTGCGGACAACGCGGCGATACAGAGGGTCTTGTTCATGGTGGCTCCCAATCTGTGGGCGTCTAGCTGCGTCCGGCCGCGACAGTGCGCGCCGGAGGTGCTGTGATTCGCTCCTGCCCCGTTCAGGCCCGGTCGCGGCTCTACCTACGGATGGCTAAGGAGAGGCACACCGGGGCGGCTGGAACAGGTAACAGGCCGCGAGCCCGCACGAACGTGGCGGACGGCCCACTGTCTAGTCGCTTGTGAACGCAAGCACAAATTCGGGTGGCGCCTAACGCCTTCACGTCCGGCGCTGAGAGCTCCCTACTTGAAGGCCGCGTACCCTGTGTTCCACATGAGTGGGAACAGCCACAGCGCCAACCCGAGGGGCACGAGCACGAGTCGGGGGGCGAGCCCCTGGCGGCCGAGGCGCCCGAACCGCCACCCAGCGCCCACTGCGGCGATGAGGAAGCAGAGGACCGCGGCAAGGTAAAAGAAGAATTGGCCCTTGGCGTCGATCATCGATTCCTCCGTTCGGGTCAGCGACCAGGAGTCCTTTCCCCAGGAGTTGCCCGGCCACACCTTCTGCGCCCCATGAGCGCCGGCGATGATCAACCCGAGCCGAAGCAGACGAAGCCCGCCGCTTGGGCGTGGGAGGCGGACACCGTGAGCTGCCCGTCGACCAGCCTCAGGGAGGAGAACGAGTCGGAGACGGGCACCACGCTGGCGACCAGCGTCTCGACGCCGAGGGACAGCAGCGCCGACGACACGCCCATCAGCTCATTGCCGGGCCGGACGGTGGACAGCCCGGCCTCGCACGCGGAGAGCACCATCCGGCGAGGCATTCGGTCGAGTTGCTCGAGGTCGTAAGCCGTGAGCGGCCCGTCGACCAGCCTCAGGGACGAGAACAGCGCGTTGTCGTCTCGAAACGTCCCATGGGCCACCACATGGACCAGGTCGGCTCCCCGGAGCGCGCTCAGCACCTTCAACGTGGTGGCGTCCGCTCCGACGAGGATGGTCGTTCGGGGGTGGAGGTCGGACACGGCCCGCACCTCCTCAGCGGCGTGACTGAGACCCGGGCCAGCAGCAAGAACCGTGTCGCCCGCCGCCGGACGATGCGACGAGACGGCCCTGAGCCAGAGGGCCGCCGACGGGCAGACGGTGACCGCTCGTCCACTCAAGGACGGGAGGGTGGCCCACGGCATGGCGTGGAGAGATCCCGTTGGAATCACCACCAGCGAGCGTCCGTCGATGACATTCTCGAGCGGCAGCAGCAGGAGCTCGTCGAGGCGCCGCGAGGCGTGGGCCAGGGCGTCGACGGCGCCTCGCGACTGCGGGCGATGGGGGCGAGCCAGGCGACTGACGGCGAACCGGAGATTGGATACTTCCGCTTCGATCTCGGCTGTGGCGCCCAGGGTCACGAGGACCGCCTTGCGGCCGGAAACGGCCACGGCGTGGATCTCGCCCTCGAAATCGACCAGCTCGACAAGGGCGGCATCGCCCAGCGCCACCCGCAACTCCTCCACCGTCGGTGGCGCGTCCCACGCC
>JAIVIH010000376.1 GCA_020200615.1 Actinomycetota bacterium
GGTGAGACGTCGGCCCTCGAAGAGTCGACGGTCCGACGCCTGCTGGCTGTATAACTGCGCGCGTGCACCTGACGCCCCATGAGCAGGACCGCCTGCTGGTGCACGTGGCCGCTTCGCTGGCCCGGGAGCGCCGGGGGCGGGGGCTCCGGCTCAACCATCCCGAGGCAGTGGCTCTGCTGACCTCGTTCCTCCTGGAAGGAGCCCGGGACGGGCGGTCCGTCGCCGACCTGATGGAGGCCGGCCGCCAGGTGCTGACCGCGGACGACGTCATGGACGGCGTGCCCGAGATGATCGCTGAGGTACAGGTGGAAGCCACCTTCCCCGACGGCACCAAGCTCGTCACCGTGCACCGGCCCATCCCGTGAAGCCGGGAGAGGTGCTGGCAGGAGAGGGGCCGGTGGTGATCAACGCCGGACGTCCGATCACCCGGATGCAGGTGTTGAACACCGGTGACCGTCCCGTGCAGGTCGGCTCCCACTACCACTTCGCCGAATCCAACTCCGCCTTGGAGTTCGACCGGCAGGCGGCGTGGGGCCAGCGCTTGGCCGTGCCCGCAGGGACGGCCGTGCGGTTCGAGCCGGGCATCCTGCGCGAGGTGGACCTGGTGCCCATCGGCGGCGGACGGTTCGTAGCCGGGCTGCGCGGCCTCGCCGCCGGCCCACTGGGGCCATGAGCGAGCTCGACCGCGCCCGGTACGCCCTCCTCTACGGGCCCACGGCCGGAGACCGCGTGCGGCTGGCCGACACCGACCTCACGGTGGAGATCGAGGAGGACCGCTGCGCCGGCGGTGACGAGGCTGTCTTCGGCGGCGGGAAGGTCATCCGCGAGTCGATGGGTCAGGGCCGCGCCACACGAGCCGACGGAGCGCCTGACACCGTCATCACCGGCGCCGTCGTGCTCGACCACTGGGGTGTGATCAAGGCCGACGTCGGGATCCGCGACGGCCGGATCGTGGCCCTGGGCAAGGCCGGGAACCCCGACACCATGGACGAGGTCCACCCCGGCCTGGTCATCGGCCCCTCCACCGAGATCATCTCCGGAAACGGCCGGATCCTGACCGCCGGGGCCATCGACTGCCACGTCCATCTCATCTGCCCCCAGATCCTGGAGGAGGCCCTGGGGTCGGGGATCACCACGGTGATCGGCGGCGGTACCGGCCCGGCCGAGGGCACCAAAGCGACGACGGTCACGCCCGGCGCCTGGCACCTGGAGCGCATGCTCCAGGCCCTCGACCCGTGGCCGGTAAACGTCGCCCTCCTGGGCAAGGGCAACACGGTGTCGACCGAGGGCCTGTGGGAGCAGCTACGGGCAGGCGCCTCGGGCTTCAAGCTCCACGAGGACTGGGGCTCGACGCCGGCTGCCATCGACGCCTGCCTCCGGGTGGCCGACGAGTCCGGGGTTCAGGTCGCCCTCCACAGCGACACCCTGAACGAGGCCGGGTTCGTGGAGAGCACGCTGGCCGCGATCGCCGGGCGGGGCATCCACGCCTACCACACCGAGGGTGCGGGAGGGGGCCACGCCCCGGACATCATCACGGTGGCCGGCCACCCCAACGTCCTCCCGTCGTCGACCAACCCCACCCGGCCGCACACGGTCAACACCATCGACGAGCACCTGGACATGCTCATGGTGTGCCACCACCTGAACCCTGCCGTCCCCGAGGACCTGGCCTTCGCCGAGAGCCGCATCCGCCCGTCGACCATCGCCGCCGAGGACGTCCTCCACGACCTGGGAGCCATCTCCATGATCGGCTCCGACTCGCAGGCCATGGGCCGGGTGGGGGAGGTCGTCCTGCGCACGTGGCAGACGGCCCACGCCATGAAGCACCGCCGCGGCTTCCTCCCCGGCGACAGGGTGGCCGACAACCACCGCGCCCGGCGCTACGTGGCCAAGTACACGATCTGCCCGGCGGTGGCCCACGGCCTGGGGGGGGAGATCGGTTCCGTGGAGCCGGGCAAGCTCGCCGACCTCGTGTTGTGGGATCCAGCCTTCTTCGGGGTCCGGCCCCACCTGGTGATCAAGGGGGGCATGGTGGCGTGGGCGGCCATGGGTGACGCCAACGCCTCCATCCCCACGCCCCAGCCCGTCCTGCCCCGCCCCATGTTCGGGGCCTACGGGGCCGCCGCGCCCGCCGTGAGCCTGGCGTTCGTGTCGGCCGCGGCCATGGAGGACGGTTCGGTGGCGACCCTCGGGCTGGGCCGCCGGCTGGTCGCCGTGGACGACGTGCGCCGCCTGACCAAAGCCGACCTACCCGAGAACGACGCCCTGCCCGCCATCGAGGTCGAGCCCGACACCTTCACCGTGCGCATCGACGGCGAGGTGGTCGAGGCCGAACCCGCCACCGAGCTTCCGATGGCCCAGCGCTATTTCCTGTTCTGATGGCCCAGGCCGCCCTGCTCCTGCTGGCCGACGGCCGCTTCCCGTCCGGAGGTCACGCCCACTCGGGCGGCCTGGAAGCGGTGGTGGCGACGGGCGGCGTGCGGACGGTCGCGCAACTCGATGCCTTCCTGCGCGGTCGCTTGGCCACGGCGGGCCTGACGGCCGCCGCCCTCGCCGCCGCGTCCTGCGCCCACGCCGGACAATGGGCTCTCCTCGATGACGAGACCGACGCCCGGGTGCCCTCGCCCGCGCTCCGGCTGGCCTCCCGTCGCCAGGGCCGCCAGCTCCTCCGGGCAGGGCGGGTGGCCTGGCCCGGGGCGTTGCTCGATGGGCTCAGCGAAGCTCTGCCCGACGGCCCTCACCACCCCGTAGCCGTCGGTGCCGTGGCCGCGGCCGCGGGACTTCCGCCCGTGGCGGCCGCCCTGGTTGCCGCTTCAGGGTCGGTGACCGGCCCCGCCGCGGCTGCCGTCCGGCTTCTCAGCCTTGACCCCATGGCCGTCTCCCGGGTTCTGGCCGACCTGTCGCCCGCCATCGACGACTTGGCCGACCGGGCCGCTGCGGCGGCCCGCAGCCCGTTGCGCGATTTGCCCGCAGTGTCGGCGCCCCTTCTCGACATTGGGGCCGAGGCCCACGCCACATGGGAGGTGAGGTTGTTTGCCTCGTGAGGTGGCCGCATCCCCGACCCGTCGGGCCCTGCGCATTGGGATCGGGGGCCCTGTGGGGAGCGGCAAGAC
>JAIVIH010000377.1 GCA_020200615.1 Actinomycetota bacterium
CCAGCAAGCAACGTCCCGCCCGGTAGGCGGGGCCCAGCAAGCAACGTCCCGCCCGCCCGTGAAAGAGGCCTCTTGAAGCTGCAACTGATCGTCAACCCGAAGGCGTCGGCGGTCACGCCGGGCAAGTGTGCGGCGGTCAAGGAGGCGCTCCAGGACCACGACGTGACGGTGGTGGAGACCTTGTACCGGGGCCACGCCATGGATCTCGCCCGGGAAGGCGTCAACGCCGGCTGCCAGGTGGTCGTCGTCCTGGGCGGGGACGGCACCCTGAACGAGGCGGCCAACGGACTGGCGGGGAGCGACGTGGCCATGGCCTGCCTGCCGGGCGGGTCCACCAACGTCTACGCCCGCACCATCGGTTGGTCCCGCAAGGTGACGGGAGCGCTCCGCCAGCTCGGGCCCGCCCTCGAACGCCCGCCCCGGCGGGTGGGGCTGGGCCTGGTCAACGGCCGCTACTTCCTCTTCCACGTGGGCATGGGCTTCGATGCGGCCGTGGTCGCACAGGTCGAGAAGCGGCCGCAGCTCAAGCGCACCATCGGCCAGGGGGTCTTCGTCTACGCCGCCTTCGCCACCTGGCTCCGGCACTTCGACCGGACCCGGCCCAACATCATTGTCCGGGACGGGGAGACCACGATTCTGGACGACGGGTACTTCGCCGTCTGCCTGAAGACCAACCCCTACACCTACTTCGGCATCCGCCCGCTGTGCCTGGCGCCCGACGCCGGGTTGGACACCCCGTTGGCCATGGTCACGCTCCGGACGCTCAAGCTGGGAAGCACCCTCTCCCTCGTGGGATCGGCCATCGGCAGCGGCCGCAAGCTGCGGAACCACCCCCAGGTGGACTACCGCAGCGACGTCACGGCCATCACCGTGGTCGGCCACCGTCCCGTCCCCTACCAGGCCGACGGCGACTACCTGGGGGACTCCGAGCAGCTCACCTTCACCCACGAAGCCGACCGCCTCCTGCTGGTCATGCCCTGAGAGGACCTGCCGGCAAAGTTCGAGAAAACTTGCACAAACTGCTTGCCGCAGTGAGCGGTCGCCGCTATCCTTCCTGCTAGAACCCACGTTGCACTTGCGCTTGGTCTTCTTCTCACCAGTTTGTGAAATACTTCACAAGGATCAGATCAGGAGATGCGGTGGCCTTAACTTGGAGCCGGACTTACGACTGGGATGTCGACGACTGGCGGGAGCAGGCGTCATGCCGTGACACCGACCCGGATCTGTTCTTCCCGATCGGCACCACCGGTCCCGCCCTCGACCAGATCGACGCAGCCAAGGCGGTGTGCCAGCAGTGCGAGGCACAGGCCCAGTGCCTGGAGTTCGCCCTGGCCACGAACCAGGAAGCCGGGGTCTGGGGCGGAACCTCGGAGGAGGAGCGCCGCAAGCTCCGCAAGGCGTGGCTGGCCCGGCGCCGCCGCGCCTCATGCGCCTAGTCCTTAGCGCTCTCCTCCTTCTGGCCCGCCAGTCCGGCCACGTTCATGGGCCCCACGGGGGCGACCTCGGCCGCCAGCGGCGTGGCGTCCCGTCCCACGGTGAGGGGAATGGCCAGCTCGAAGCAGGCCCCGCCTGCGCTCTCGATGGTGAGCTCTCCCCCCAGCTCGGCCACGAGGGTCCGCACGATGGTCAGGCCCAGGCCCGACGCGCCCGCCAGGCCCTCGGGGAATCCGACGCCGTCGTCCACCACCCGCAGGAGCAGGCGAATCCCGTCGTTGTCGAGGGACACCCGCACCGTGCCCCCGCCGTGGGCCCCGTCCTCAGGAAATCCGTGACGCACGGCGTTCTGCAGCAACTCGGTGAGCACCACGGACAGCGGCGTGGCCACCTCGGCCCGCAGGGCCCCGGCCTCGCCTTCCACCAGGAGCCGTACCCGGCGGTCGGGCGACAGCAGACCCTCGCCCACCCAGCGCACGAGGGGACGGACGATGTCGTCGAAGTCGACCTCCTGGCTGGCGCCGGTCGAGGCCGAGAGGGTCTCGTGGACGAGGGCGATGGAGCGGATCCTGGCCACCGCGTCCTCGATCGCCTGCTGAGCCTCGGGTGACTCCAGGCGGCGGGCCTGGAGCCGCAGCAGGGAGGAGATGGTCTGCAGGTTGTTCTTCACCCGGTGGTGCATCTCCCGGATGGTGACGTCCTTGGAGATCAGCAGCCGGTCCCGCCGCCGGAGGTCGGACACGTCACGCACGGCCACCACCGCGCCCGTCACCGTGCCCCGGTCGAGCAGGGGGATGCACCTGACCAGCAACGTCACGTCGTTGTGCTCCACCTCCTCGGTGATGGGCACGCCGATGGCGAACGCCGCCCGCACGGCCGACTCGTCCATCCCCAGCTCCCCGAGGCGGGCCCCCCGGGCGTTGCCGTGGATGCCCATCCGGTGGAGGGCGGAGATGAAGTTGGGCGAGCCGTAGTCCACGCGTCCGGTGTCGTCGAGACGGGCCACCCCGTCCCCCACCCGGGGCGCCTCGTTGGGCTCGGGCTCCTCCACCTCGAAGGGGAACTCGCCCCCCGCCATCATGCGGGCGAAGCGGTCGAAGATCTCCACGTACACCCGCTCCAGCTCGCCCAGCCGGCGTCCCACGGAAGGCGCTGACTCCCGGGTGAGCACGCCCAGCAGGGTTTCCTTCCACCGCACGGGGATGCACTGGATGCTCGCCACCTCCCCCCGGGCCGACAGCCGCCGCTCGTCGTCGATGATCTGGCCCAGGTGCCAGGCGCGGGCCACGTCGGGCCGCTCGTCGGGGGTGACCACGTGGCCGACCTGGTCCTCGCGATAGAGGGTCTGGCTCGTGGTGGGGCGGATCTGCCCCACGACCATGAACTCCTCGCCCGTCTCCCCCGACTCGGCCGTGGGCACGAACAGCAGGAGGTCGGCGAAGCACAGGTCGGCCAGGAACCCCCACGTGGCCACCAGCCTCTGCAGGTGATCGGCCGAAGGCCCGTCGAGGTTGGTGAGCCGAGCCAGCTCGAGCAGGGTGGCCACGCCACCATGCTACGGACCGGTTAGCCGGACGAGTGCCGAAACTTCTCCTGGAGATCCTGGCGGAGCGGATTAAGACAGGTTATTCTATCTTTATC
>JAIVIH010000128.1 GCA_020200615.1 Actinomycetota bacterium
TCATCCCCGCCCCTCTTCCCAGCCCTCGGCCTCCAGCAGGGCCGAGCGCAGGGTGGCGATAGCCCGCTGGGACGCGTCCCACAGCCCCCGCTCGTGGGCTTCCAGGAGCCGCTCGGCGATCGAGCGCAGGGCCCAGGGGTTCGAGCGCTCGAAGAACTTCCGCAGCTCGGCGTCGCCCACGTAGGCGTCGGTGACCCGCTCGTACATCCAGTCCTCCACCACCCGGGCGGTGGCGTCGTACCCGTACAGGTAGTCCACCGTGGCCGCCAGCTCGAAGGCGCCCTTGTACCCGTGACGCTGCATGGCGCCGATCCACTTGGGGTTCAGCACCCGTGACCGCACGACCCGGGCAGCCTCCTCGGCCAGGGACCGGACCCGGGGACGGGCGGGATCGGCCGAGTCTCCGAAGTAGGCCTTGGGCGCTTCACCGTCCCGGAGGGCCCGAATGGTGGCGATCATCCCGCCGTGGTCCTGGAGGTAGTCGTCGGAGTCGAAGATGTCGTGCTCCCGGTTGTCCTGGTGCTTGACCGCGACCTCGACGCCGCTGAGCCTGCGGCGCATGGCCGCCTCGGCGGGAAGGCCCATCCCCGACCGCCCGTACGACCAGCCGCCCCACGCCAGGTAGACGGCGGCCAGGTCCTCGTCCGATCGCCAGTTGCGGGACTCGAGGAGGGGCAGGATCCCCGACCCGAAGGCCCCGGGCTTGGCCCCGAACACCCGGGGGTCATCGTCGAAGCCCGCAAGGCGGCAGGCGTCGTCCAGCATGCGGACCAGGTCGGGGAAGGCGTCGCGGAAGAAGCCGGAGATGCGCAGGACGACGTCCACCCGGGGGCGTCCCAGCTCCGCTTCGGGGATGAGGGCGATGCCGGTGACCCGGGCCGACTCCTCGGCCCAGACCGGCCGCACCCCGAGCAGGGCCAGGGCGCAGGCCACGTCGTCCCCCGAGGTGCGCATGGCCGCCGTACCCCACACCACCAGCCCGACCGACGTCGGAGGCCGGCCCTCCTCGGCCACATGGCGCTCGACGATCTCCTCGGCCAGGCGCTGGCCCACCTCCCACGCCAGGGCCGACGGCACCGCCTTGGGGTCGACCGAGTAGAAGTTTCGCCCCGTCGGGAGCACGTGAGCCATCCCCCGGGTCGGGGCGCCGCTGGGCCCGGCGGGGACGTACCGGCCGTCCAACGCGCCCAGCAGGTTGGCGATCTCGTCGGTGGTGCGGCCGAGGGCGGGCATCAGCCGGTCGCAGACCCACCGCAGCGTGGGGTGGTCGCCGTCGTAGCGCCAGCCGTCGGCCTGGAGGACGGCGAGGACGGACCGGGCCTCGGCCTCGGCCTCGTCCACGCCGGTCCGGCCCTCGGCCGCTTGACGCAACGCCGGGACTGATCCCTGAGGAAGCCGGGTTAGGGCCAGCACCAGGTCCAGCTCGGCCTCTCCCTCCGGAGGGCGGCCCAGGGTGTGGAGACCGCCTCGCACCAGGGCGTCCTTCAGCTCGCACAGGTAGCCGTCGACGTGGAGGACGAGGTCGTCGAAGGCGTCGCCCTCGGGCTGATCGCCCAGTCCCAGGTCGCGGTGGATCTCGGCCTGGACCAGCAGCTCCCACACCTGGGCCCGGATGGCGGGCAGCTTGGCCGGGTCGAGCGACGCCACCCGGGCGTGCTCGTCCAGCAGCGACTCCAGCCGGGCGACGTCGTCGTAGGCCTCGGCCCTCGTCATCGGGGGCAGGAGGTGATCGACGATCACGGCGTGGGCCCGCCGCTTGGCCTGCGCCCCCTCACCGGGGTCGTTCACGACAAACGGGTAGACGAGGGGCAGGTCGCCAAGAGCGGCGTCTGAGGCACAGCTGCTCGACAGCCCCACGCCCTTGCCCGGCAGCCACTCCAAGGTCCCGTGCTTGCCCATGTGCACGACGGCGTCGGCCCCCCACGCCTGGTCGAGCCAGCGGTAGAAGCCCAGGTAGTGGTGGGTGGGGGGTAGGTCGGGCGAGTGGTAGATGGCGATGGGGTTCTCCCCGAAGCCCCGCGGCGGCTGGATGGCCACCAGCACGCCGCCGAGATCGAGGCCGGCGAACATCAGGTCGTCGGCGGGCGCCTCGCCCCACGAATCGACGACCCCGTCCTTGAGGCCGGCGGGCAGGGTGCCGAACCAGGCCCGGTACTCGGCCACCGGCCACCGGCCGGCGACCGCGGCCGTTCCCGCTCCGCCCGGGGTCTCCCGGTCGTAGATCAGGCCGTCGGCCAGCTCGGCCATCAGCTCGTCCCCGTCCTCGGGGATGCGCTCGACCCGGTAGCCGGCGTGGCACAGGGCGTGGAGGAGGTCGATGACGGACGCAGGCGTGTCGAGGGCCACGGCGTTGCCCAGGCGGCTGCGCTTGGTGGGATAGGCGGACAGCACCAGGGCCACCCGCTTGTCCTCGGGCCGGATGTGACGCAGCTGGGCCAGCCGGGCGGCCATGCCCGCCACCCGCTCGACCCGGTCGGCCACCGTGCGGTAGGCCGTGACCGGGACGCCCAGCTCGTCACCGTCGTCCACCGTCTCCTTGAACGAGAAGGGCACGCCGATGATCCGCCCGTCGAACTCGGGGATGGCGATGCTCATGGCCACGTCCAGCGGCCCCAACCCGGCGGAGCTCTCGCGCCAGGCGTCGGCCGGCTGGGTGGAGGCCACGGCCTGGAGCACGGGCACGTCGAGGGCGGCGAGGGCGGAGACGTCCCAGCCGTCGCCGGCGGCGTCGGCGTGGCCCATGGCCAGGACGGTGGTGATCACCGCGTCCACCCCGTGCTCGGCCAGGGCGGCCAGGGCCTCGGGGTTGGTCCGCAGCGAGTAACACCACACGGGCAGGGCGTTGGCCCCGTGCCCCTCCAGGGCGGCGCACAGGTCCTCGACGAACCCGGTGTTTCCGGAGAGCACGTGGGCCCGGTAGAAGACGACGCCGACCGTCGGGCGGGACGGGTCGACCCGAGGACGCCCCAGGATCCCGTGGGCCGGCACCTCGACCGGCGGGTCGAAGCCGAACCCGTGGCGCAGGACGACGTCGGCCACGAACCGGAGCAGGTGCTCGGTGTTGGCC
>JAIVIH010000129.1 GCA_020200615.1 Actinomycetota bacterium
GTGACCGACATGTCGGAGACGGCCGACAGCGACCTCCGGTCAGGGCCCGCGGGATCAGGGTCACAGCAGACCAGGGTCCTCGCCGGCCTTGCAGCTATCGTCAAGAGCCCGACCAAGAGTGTCGAGATCTCGGCAGAGGCGAAGGCGGGTCAGCCCCATACTCAGACACACCCTGAGCGCCTCGTCCCGCCATGCTGCTCGGATCCGCACCCTTGTGGCCAGCAGCTTTCGCGTTGCTTCGGCATGCCCCTTCGGGTCCACCAGATTGGCGACTGCAGTCATGGCGCCCTGCTGGGCGGAAGCGCGTCCAAGGGCGGAGCTGAGCGTGATCGGCACGGGCAACATGGCCCGATGCTCGATCGCGGCGCGCACCAGCCGGTTCTGCCACTCGCGTCCGTCGATGATGTCGACGTCAGGGGCGGTGTTGACGTCAGCGACTGCCTCACGCGCGTTCAGCCACAAGTTGGCGACGTCGATTACCCAGACTGCCGAATCAGCGTCGTCGTCGTTGGGCTTGTCGAGTGCAAACCAGAGTGCGACGAAGGGCGACCTCGTCCAGTCGAGCAGGCGAGTAGGAGCGTGATGGTGCTGCATGAGCTCCCACCACGCGAGACGGTCGGTCGCGGGCGGGAGACCGGGGATCTGAAACTCGAGCGCGAGATCCTGGAGCG
The DNA here is from genome assembly GCA_020200615.1 of Actinomycetota bacterium. The sequence continues at coordinate 672 of JAIVIH010000129.1, forward strand.
CTGCAGCAGTCCCAGTTCGACGGCACGAGCCCACTGCTCCGCCTCCGAATCGTGGACCGCCGAGTCGATGAGCCCGATTGGAGGCCAGCCGGTGGCGATGGCCTGGTCACGTAGGGCCCGCTCCAGGGTGGTCTGCAGCCCCCATTCGTAGCACTGGTGGCCCCGATACCAGATGTTGCGATCGCCGTTCCCGAGGAAGAGCTCCAGGCAGTCCTGCCAGGTCCCAGGCTCGACGTCCTCGTCGATTCTCGTGGACCACAGTGATGGGCCCGGACTAGGAGCGTCTGTCACGTGGCCCGCCTTCCCGCAGGAAGCATCTGGTCTGTGAACGCCGGGGGTCGGCCCCTCTGGAGCCGCGTGCGACGGTCAGTTGCCACGCGGACGCAATCGACCCAGACGGACCGGCCAGGGCAATCGTGTTCACTGGGCGCCTCGGTTGATCTGGGCCATCAGCTGTCGATAGTTCTCCCGGCTGGCATCGAGGCACTCGGAGAGGTCGCTGTTGTCGGCCTCGAGACTGTGGATCCGGTCGCGTCCATCGTGGAGGGCGTCTTCGAGTTCGGCGATCCGGTCTTGTAGGGATTGCAGCGAGGCGGGGTTCGCGCCGCCAACGGTTGCGTCGAGCTCTGCGGCGACGGCCATGCCGAGACGACGTCGGAGCTTTTCGGCCTCCGTTCGCAGTCGGCGGTTGTCGGCTTGGCTGAGGGCGAGATCGTTGCGCAGACTTCGCTCGGTGACGATCGAGCGTGCCGGCATTGGCGGTGCAGCAGTTCCGATGCCTGCCTGGCGGTCCCTGAGCTCGCTGATCTGTGCGGACAGCTCGCGGTCGGCGTAGACCAGCGAGCGCGACACGCCAGCTCGACGGCGGACGCTTTCGAAGTTGACGCTCCCGCCCTCGCGGACGAGCTCGGCGAAGGCGGCTCGCGCTCGCTGGCGCTTCGTCTCGCTGTCACTCCGGCGAGCAGCATGGAGGCGTTCGACGTTCGTAGTCGTCATGGCGTTCGTCTTCCGATTGTGACGGGAACGCTGCGCCTGCCCGCTCGGACGTCGTCACAAGCGCGTCCTATTACCTCGCGGTCGTCATCGGGAAGCGTGGCCAGGTCGTCTTCGAGACTGCGGATCAACGCCCGAAGCCGGTTGATCTCCTCCATGGGCACCAGGGCCCAGGCGTCCGCACCGATCGCCTCGCCCCGTTCACGGGCCCGGAGGAGTTCGTCAAGATGAGCCTTGAGCTCAGGGAGGAAGGACGGATCGCTGCTGAAGTAGGCGCTGCCCATGCATCGGTAGCGGATGGGGCACTGCTGGCCGGCGGCCCGGACGTTGGCCGGCTCTGCGCAGAGACCGAAGGGCACCGCGATCTGAGCCACGGCGTCGCGAAGGAGGGCGGCCTCGGAGCGGTTCGACCACGCCCGGAGCTCGCCCGAAGCGGTGCGACTCATTTGCGAGAGGCGGTCGGTGGCCTCCCGCTTCCGCTTCGACGTGATCCGGTAATACCCCTGCGTCGTCTTGATGTCGGTGTGGTCCATGAGGGCTTGGAGGACCTCGACCGGTGTTCCGGCGTCGGCGTGGCGCTGGGCATAAGTGTGGCGGAACGCATAGGCGTAGATCCGCTCGTTCGGGAACGCGAGGGGCTGGCCCTCCGGCCCGAGGTCGGGTCCACTGACGGGCTTCAACGCGGTGACCCACTCGGAAAGCTTGTGGCCCATCTGGTCAGCACGCAGCGGTTCGCTGCCGTCGCTGTTGCGGGTCGGGCGTGAGAACAGTGCGAGGCGCTCCTGCGGGGTCCCCGGAAACCGGGCCACGACCACCTGCTGCCAGGCAAGGAGCTTGGCGTGCAGTTCCTCGCTGATCGGCAGTCTCCGCCCATGGCGGCGGCTCTTGCGGTTGTCGTAGATCAGAACCGGTGCGCCGTCGTGGTCACGAGCAATGGCGTCAATCCCCAGCGAGGTGATCTCGGCCGGCCGACGGCCGGTGTCTCGGAGCGGCCTAGTGAAGAAGTGGGGCGCCGAACGCGTCGACGCCGCCTGCGCCCGGGCCCTGGACGCAGAGGTGATCGATGTGGGCCTCATCGGGCGCATGCTGGAGCGGGGAACGGAGAAGGCCGCCCCGACGCCACCACCACCGACGCCGGCGAGCGCCGGTCGCTTCGCCCGCAATCCCACGCACTTCGTCTCCACCGGCCTGGATCGCCCCCACCCAGGTGTCACCCCGGATGCCGAGCGGCCCGCCTTGGGCCGCTCAGAGGACGGTTCTCGGGCCGAAGGCGGCGCAGCATGACGGCCCCGGCCCCGACCGTCTCCCCCGAGCTCAAGGCCCTGCTGCGGCGGGTCAAGCTCGGTCGCACCCTCGACACGCTGCCCGAGCGCCTGGCCCTGGCC
>JAIVIH010000130.1 GCA_020200615.1 Actinomycetota bacterium
CCCCATGGACAGGCTCGCCACCAGAGTCCCGCCGGCCCACCGGGCCAGCACGATGGCCCACCGGGCAACGGGAGAGAGCCAGGTGAAGAGCAGGGTCCCGGCCCGAACTTCGGCTCCGAGCACGGCGTCGCCGATCACGAGGCAGCCGATGGGCAGCACGATGGAGAACAGCCCCGCGGATGCAACTACGGCGAAGGCCTCCTGGTCGGAATCGGCCACCACGACGTGGGCCAGGAGTCCGAAGAGCAAGGCGCCGAGCACGGGGAGGAGGAGGCCCAGGCGACGCCGACCAGGCAAGCATGCTCGCAGGGTGTAGGCCACCAGCGTGCCGAGGACGGGGACCGCCCGCTCGGGACGCTGACGGCGTGCACTCGGGGGGGAATCGGTCGGCGTCCGTGGGCTCGTCATCGGACCAGATCCCGGAAGATGCTCTCCAGCGACTCGTCCAGCGGGCGGACCTCCTTGAGGCGCAGGCCCAGCTCTCTCGCCACCCGAGGCAGGGCGAGCGCGAGGTCGCCTGCTCGCGACGTGACCACGGTGAGGGCGTCCCCCTCCACGGCCACGCCCGTGACCGCGTCCAAGCCGACGAGAGCGGCACCGAGGGCCCGGGGACTCGAAGCCCGAACCAGGACCCGCCGAGGCCGGTCGACCATGGCATCCCGGATGGCCCGGCGATCCCCGGCGGCGGCCAGCCGCCCGTTCACGAGGACCACGATGCGCTCGGCCAGGCGCTCGACCTCGTGGAGGACGTGGGAGCTCACGATGACCGTCCGTCCCGATTCGCCCAGTCGCCGGAACAGGTTGATGAGGCTGGCCCGCTGCACGGGATCGGCGCCGTTCAGGGGCTCGTCGAGCACCAGGACCGAGGGCTGGGTTACCAGGGCGGCGGCCACCTTGGCCCGCTGGCGCATCCCCTTGCTGAAACCGGCCAGCGCCCGATCGGCGACGTCGGTCAGGTCCACCTCGGCCAAGGCCCGCTCCGGAGCGCCCCGGTCGCGGATCCCGTACAGCGCCGCCCGGTAGCGCACGAGCTGCCGGGGGGTGAGGGCGCCGGGAACGGCCTCGTCCTCGGGCACGAGCGCCAAGGCCCTCCGCACCGCGGCATCAGCGCGCGGATCACCGCCCGTCACCCGGACGTGGCCGCCGCTGGGCGGGAGGAGACCCGTCACCACCCGCAGCAGCGTCGTCTTTCCCGCCCCGTTGGGCCCGAGAAGTCCCGCGACTCCTGGTCCGAACGAGCACGACAACTGAGACAGGGCGACCTTCTGACCGAACCAGGCCGATACCTCTGACACTTCAACCGTGGGGTGGGTCACGAAGGCGGCCTGGTCCTGCACCATCACGCCTCCGCGTGCCGGTAGCGCCAGAGCAGGACCGCGAGCGAGGCCGCGACCACGGCCAGGTAGACGGCAACGGCCAGAGCTCCTGCGCCGTCGACGAACGACAGCCGGATACGCGGATCGAGGTGGCCGAGGAAGACCAGGTCCCGTACGTAGATCGGGACAGCCAGCAGGTTGGCGACATCGGTGGCGGCGCTGGTGCCCCGCCCTGCCCGCAGGATGCCGGCGACGGCCGAGCTGACCAGCAGGAGGCCCAGGAAGGATGCGCCGGCGACGATGCGTCGGCCGGTAAGGGAGGCGATGGCCAGTCCGAGCGACGCGTAGTAGAGCGACAGCAGGGCGACGGCGACGGGAACCTTCCACAGGACCGCCGAATTGGCCGTCAGGTAGTCGAGGGCCCCGCCGGAGCTGACCAGCAACTGGCCCACGAACAGGACCACCTGGGGCAGGAACGAGAAGGCGAACAACAGCGTGAAGATGGCCCCCAGCTTGGCCAGGGCGTAGTCCACCCCGGTCAGTGGGCGGGCGAAGATCAGCGGCAGTACCCGCTGGCGCCGATCCGGGCACAGCACGTCGGGAGCCGTCAGTGCGACGAAGAGAAGCAGGGCGCTGGATACGCCGACGTACTCGCGGTAGGTGATGATCGAGATGGTGTCGAGCGGCGTGTCGCGGGTCACGTAGGCGATGCCTACGTTGACCGCCGCGGGAATGGTCACGATCCCGAGGAGGAGCCACGGGAGCACCTTCTGGCGCCAGGGCCGGCGGAATCCGAGGGCCCGGCGCAGCGTGGCTCGGTACAGCGCGGCAACCGCCGACCGATGCCCGCCGCGGGCTCCCTCGTAGGGCCGGTAACCCCGGTCGTAGACGGCTCCTGCCGGAGCGCTCACGGAGTACCTGCCCGACGCACGAACACGTCGTCGAGGGAGCCGACTCGGGACGACAGCCGGTGCAAGGGCAGGCCCATGTCGGCGACGGTGTCGCGTATGAGGTCGAGATCGTGGTCACCCCTGACCGTCACTTGGAGCATCCCGTTCTCCACCCGTGCGACGAGCGCCTGCCGTTCGAGGGCGGCGGCCAGCTCCTCGGCCCGATCGTCGACTTCCACGGCCACGACGCCGGTCTGCTCCATCAGCTGCGCCGTCGGCCCGGCCACGACCAGCCGTCCTCCATCGAGCATGACCACGTGGTCGCAGACCTGCTGCACGTCATCGAGCAGGTGAGTCGCCAGAAGGACCGAGATCCCGAAGCCACCCAGCCGGTCGACGAGGTCGAGCATGGCCTCCCGGCCCATCGGGTCGAGTCCGGCCGTGGGCTCGTCCAGGAGCAGGAGCTCGGGGTCGGCCACCAGCGCCTGGGCCAGCTTGGTCCGCTGCTTCATGCCCGTGGAGTAGCCGTCGATGGGACGAAAGCGGGCCTCGTCCAGCCCCACCAGATCGAGGACCTCGGAGGCCCTCTGCCTCGCAGCCGAGGCCGGGAGTCCGGCCAGCTCTCCGAAGGTGGCCACGACGTCGGCCGCCGTCTGGTCGCCGGGCAGACACTCGTGCTCGGGCATGAACCCCAGACGGGACCGGGCGGCCACCGGGTCGTCGGCCACTTTGGTCCCGCACACCTCGACCGATCCCGCCGTGGGCCGGGTGAGACCCAGAAGCAGCCGGAACAACGTCGTCTTGCCGGCGCCGTTGGCGCCAACCAGGCCGACTCGACCG
>JAIVIH010000378.1 GCA_020200615.1 Actinomycetota bacterium
GGCACCGACCGTGCTGGCCCCACCGATGGGCATGGCGTAGGGACGGCGGCCTTCCCCTCGCAGCCGCTCGGCCGCGTCCAGGATGGCCGCCTCCATGGCCTGGTAGTCGAGGCGCCCGTCCCCGCCGAACCAGATGATCTCGGGACCCAGGAGCTCGTCCAGGAGTATGTTGCCGGTCGGGACGTCGGGGCGGTCGCCAGCGACCACGATGGTGCATCCCAGTCCGAGCCGGTTGGCTGCTGCCGCGGTCATGCGCACGTGATTGCTCTGCACACCGCCTCCGGTGACGAGCGTGTCGCAACCGGTTTCCAGGGCGTCGGCACAGAGGTACTCGAGCTTCCTGGCCTTGTTGCCTCCCCCCGCCAGCCCTGTCAGGTCGTCCCGCTTGACCCAGACCGAACCCTCAGGCTTGGCGAGGTGGCGGGCGAGACGGTTCAGCGGTTCCAGCGGCGTCGGGAGGAAGGCCAGCTCCACCCGTCGATCCAGGGGAAGCCTCGGACCCATCCCGGCAAGCTATCCCTGACCTAACATGCGGGAGAGATGCGCTGGAGCGACGTGTGCGGATGTGACATCGCGCCAGCAGCCCGAGGCTGAGACATGACCGACGCCCCACCGCCTGATCGCCTTCCCTCGCCGCCGGCCTCCGGATCCTCGTTGGATCGGGGCCAGTCGCAGATCGACCCCGCCTGGCTGCGCAGGGAGATCGACCAGATCCAGAGCCAGATCCGGGCTCTGTCCGCCAGTCTGGCCAACCAGCAGTCGGTGTTCGTCGACATCGCCGGCGCCCGCACCGCCGACCTTCAGGCCTCGCTGGCCGAGGTCGAGGCGTGCACGACCCAGCTCCGGGGTGAGACCCAGCGGCTCCGGCAGCTGGAGGACGCCATCGCCCACCACCTGCACGACCTGGTGCTGGACGTGGTTCAGCCCGAGCTCCGAGCTCAGCTGAGCCAGCAGCTCCCGGAGCTCATCGTGCGGGCCCTCGCTCCCGAGGTTCGTTCCGCCCTTGCGGACTGGCTCCCGCAGATGGTGGCCGACACGGTCAGCCCCGACGTGCGGCGCCTTCTCTCCGACTGGCTGCCCGTCATGGTGGCGGACACGGTCCAGCCCGAGGTCCGGCAAGCCATCGCCGAACGCCTGCCGGACATCACCGCCACTGCCGTCCAGCCCGAGGTGCGCCGGATCCTCGCCGAACGCCTGCCTCACCTGGTGGCGGACACGGTCCAGCCCGAGGTCCACCGGACGCTGACCGAGCGCCTGCCGTCGGTCATCAACGAGGTGGTGACCCCCGAGGTCAGGGACGCGGTGGCCGCCACCCTCCCGCAGCTGGTCATCGACACCGTCCGTCCCGAGGTCCGCGCCGGGCTGGACGAGCGGCTGCCGGGCATCGTCGCCCAGGTCGTCACCCCCGAGGTCCGGCGGATCCTGATCGAGCGCCTCCCCTACCTGGTGGCGGAGACGGTCCAGCCCGAGCTGCGCCAGACCCTCGCCGACCGCCTTCCCCACATGGTCAGCGAGACGGTGCGCCCCGAAGTGCGGGAGACGCTCAACGAGCGGCTGCCGGGCATCGTCGCCCAGGTCGTCAACCCCGATGTGCGCCGCACGCTTACCGAGCGACTGCCCCACCTGGTAGCGGAGACGGTCCAGCCCGAGCTGCGACAGGTGCTGACCGACCGCCTTCCCGGCATCGTGGCCGAGGTCGTGGGCCCGGCCGTCGGGGCCCTGCTGATGGAGCGGGTGCCGGCCATGCTGGCCGAGACGGTGACCCCCGAGCTGAGCGTCACCCTCGCGGAGATGGAAGGGGCGGCCGCCGAGCTGCGCCAGGAGGCAGCAAAGATCCGCGGTCTCCGGGAGGTCGTCGCCGAGCGGCTGCCGGAAACGGTGATGGCTGCCGTCGAGCCCCACCTGCAGGAGGTGCTCGCCGTCCGCTTCCCGCAGCTCGTGTCGGAGACGCTCGACCCGTTGATGCGAGAGGTCCTAGGCAGCAGGCTCCCCGGGCTGGTAGCGGCCGCGGTGCAGCCCGACGTCGCCAGCCAGCTGGCTCAGCAGATTCCTCAGCTCGTGGCGGACACCATTCGGCCCGAACTGCGCCAGGCCCTGGCCCAGGCTCTCGAAGAGCGCCTTCCCGGCGTCGTGAGCGAGTCGGTACGGCCGGAGCTTCACGAGCGGCTGGCGGCGAGCCTCCCCCGGGTCGTCGGCGAGGTGGTCACGCCGGAGCTGGTGAGCCTGGTGGCAGCCCGTCTGCCTCAGCTGGTGAACGACGCCGTGGCGCCCGATCTGAGCGTCTCCCTGGCCGAGGTCGAGGGGTGCGCGGCCGAGATGCGGGCCGAGACCGCCCGCCTCCGAAGCCTGCGCGAGGTCGTCGCCCAGCGGCTCCCGGAAGCGGTGATGTCGGCCGTCGACGGGGTCCTCGCGCAGACGCTCACGTCGGGCTTGCCCGACATGCTGGCGAGAATCGTCCAACCGGCGGTCGCCGCGGCCCTCGAGTTCCCGCTACCGGCGGCTCTGGACCAGGTGCTGGAGCCCGCGCTCCGGGCCGCCCTGGCCCGGGAGCTTCCCGAGCTGCTGGGCCAGGCCCTGCAGCGGGAGGTCCAGCTCGGCTTGGGCGAATCGCTGCCCGCCCTCGTGGCTGGCTCCACCGAGCCCGGCGTGCGGGCTGCCTTGCACGGCCTCGAAGCGTCGGCCGCCAGGCTGGGTGACCTTCGGGAAGAAGTGCTGCGTGAGCTCCCCGGGTTGGTGGAGGCGGCCGTCGCTGCTTCGCGCGTCGAGTTCGAGAGCTCGGCCAGCGTCCTCCGCACGGAGGCCGACCGGCTCCGCGAGATGCGCCAGGAGCTGGTGACGGACCTGCCCGAGCTCGTGCGTCAGGCGTTCAGTGCCGGGGTCCCAGGCGAGCCGGACGACGAGGCCAGCGACGAAGAGGCGATGATGGACGCCTCCATGCTCGTCCAGGAAGCGGTAGCCGCTGCCCTGGCCCAGCAGCTGCCGCTGGCCCTGGCCGGTCTGCGAG
>JAIVIH010000379.1 GCA_020200615.1 Actinomycetota bacterium
CAAGCTGGTCAAGCGGCTCGAGAAGAACGTGCTGGCCCACGCCGCTCGGGAGGAGCGCGAGGTCTTCCCCATCATCAAGCAGCGGCTGTACCACGAGGGCTTCGAGATGGGTCGCCAGGCCTTCGCCCTGCGCCAGGAGATGTACGGCGCCGGCGACCGGCAGTCGATGAAGGCCCCGGCCCGACTGGGCTGGCCCGGCAACGGCTGGGGTTGAGCAGTACGGCTGACGGCTGACTGAAGAACTCGGGTTCACCACCCGGGCAATCCACGCCGGGCAACCGGCCGATCCCACCACCGGCGCGGTGGTGACCCCGGTCTTCCAGACGTCCACTTACGCCCAGGACGGCATCGGGCGGAACCGCGGCTACGAGTACGCCCGGACCTCCAACCCGACCCGGACGGCCCTGGAGGCGTGTCTGGCCTCGCTCGACGGGGCCCGGTTCGGCTTCGCCTTCGCCAGCGGCATGGCCGCCGAGGATGCCGTGCTCAGGCAGCTCAAGCCCGGCCAGCACCTCCTCATCCCCTCCGACTCCTACGGGGGCACGTACCGGCTCCTCACCCGGGTGCTGGACGTCGACTTCACTGCCGTCGACCTGTCCGACCCCGCGGCCGTGGACCGGGCCTGGCGCCCGGAGACGGCCATGGTCTGGGTCGAGACGCCGACCAACCCCCTGCTCACCATCGTCGACATCGCCGCCGTGGCCGGTCTCGCCCACGAGCGGGGCGCCACGTGCGTGGTCGACGGAACCTTCGCCTCCCCCTGGCTCCAACAGCCTCTGGAGCTGGGTGCCGACGCCGTCGTGCACTCGACCACCAAGTACCTCGGCGGCCACTCCGACCTGATCGGGGGTTTCGTGGCCTGCAACGACCCCGATTTGGCGGCGTCCGTGGGCCTGATCCAGGCGGCGGCGGGGGCGGTTCCGGGCCCGCTGGACTGCTTCCTGGTCCTGCGAGGGGTCAAGACCCTGGCCCTGCGGATGGCGCGCCATTGCGACAACGCCAGGGCCGTCGTCGAGCTGCTGGTCTCCCACCCCGCCGTCTCGAGCGTGAGGTACCCGGGCCTGGCCGAGCATCCCGGTCACCACGTCGCCGCCCGCCAGATGAGGGACTTCGGCGCCATGGTGTCGTTCGGGCTGGCCGGCGGGGAGGAAGCGGCCCTGGCCCTCGTGGCCAAGACGAGGCTGTTCACCCTGGCCGAGTCCCTGGGAGGGGTCGAGTCCCTCATCGGCTATCCGGCCCGGATGTCGCACGCGGCGATGGTGGGAACCCCGATGGCGGTGGATACCGGCCTGGTGCGCCTGTCGGTGGGCATCGAGGACCCCGTTGACCTGGTGGCCGACCTGCGACAAGCACTGGACGACCTTCCGGCATCCAGTTTGTAACCCCTACTACGGGGGGATGACCACCGACATGGTCCCCACCAAGATTGTGCGCGTCGCGCTCCTGGCAGGACTGATCCTCACCCTTCCCGCCATGGGATCACCGGCCCTGGCCCAGGACAACTCGGCGGTCGCCGTCAATACCGAGGACGGGTCGTCGCTCTTCAAGTTCGCCTTCTCCATCAACCGGGTGGCGGGGGACGTGGTCGACCCGCAGAACGCAGCCGTCGCCTACGCCAGCTGCGAGGGATGCACGACGGTGGCCGTGGCCATCCAGGTCGTCCTGGTGTCGGGGGATCCGAGCGTGGTCGCTCCTGAGAACGTCGCCATTGCCATCAACGACGACTGCGATCTCTGCGTCACCATGGCCATGGCCTTCCAATTCGTGTTCTCGACGGGCGACGAGCCCTTCCATCTCACGAAGGAGGGCAAGGCCCGGCTGCACGAGATCAAGAAGCAGTTCAAAGAGCTGAAGCACGCCGACATCACTCCTGGGGAGATGCAGGCCCGGGTGAACACCCTCGCCCAAGCGGTGATCGACGTGCTCGTCGACGAGTTCACGGCCGCGCCGGAGGACGAGGACCCCGAGCCCTCAGAGGGGGCCACGACGAGCACGACCGCCGCGACGGCCTCCACGACCGTCCCGGACGTCACCACCAGCACGACGGTGGCCGCGGCCCCGTCGACTTCGACCACCCTGGAGCCGAGTACCACCACCTCTACCGTCCCCTGATGCGGCAACGGGCGGCACGGCCCCGTCACACCGCTCAGAAGGCCGCTCTGGCTTGCGTGCTGCTCCTCGCCGCGGGAGCGTGCGGTGAGGGGACCGAGGCCGAGCGCGCGGCCGAGGCCACCGCCGACAACCTCGGCAAGGTCCGGAGCGGACAGCTCTCCTTCCGGCTCATCACCGGGGCCGGCGACCAGCTCGACGACAGCAGTGGCGTCGGATTCGAGCTGGAGGGACCGTTCGCCCTTCCCGCCCCGGGCGCCCTGCCCGTCGCCCGGATCGACTACACCCAACTAGCCGGAGGCGAGCGGACAACGGCCCAGGTCATCGCCACAGGGACGAAGGCCTTCATCTCCGTCGGGGGGTCGGTGTACGAGTTGCCGGCGGCCCAGGTGGAGAGCCTGCGGGCCCCCAAGGACGGCGAGGGGGACAGCGGGTTCGGCAGCCTCAGGATCGATGACTGGATGGAAGAGCCCCAGCTGTCGGCGGGGGAGGACGTGGACGGGACGGCGACCGACCGCATCCAAGGCAACGTCGACGTCGTCCGTACCCTCAACGACCTCTTCGCCTTCGGCCGCCAGGCAGGAGCCAGCGAGCTGAACGTGCCCGAGATCCGCGGAGAAGACGCCGAGCAGCTCCGGCGGGTCACGCAGTCGGCGACGGTGGACCTCCTCACCGGCCGCGAAGACCGCCTACTCAGGCGGATGGCGGTCGACGTGCGTCTGGTGGCCCAGGTTCCCGAGGAGGTGCGGCAGGCCCTCGGGCAACTGGCGGCGGCCCACATCCGCTTCGACCTGGGGGTGACCGAAGTCAACCGGCCCGTGCAGGTGCCGGAACCGGCGGGTGCTCTTCCCGCCTCGGCTATCCCCGGCTGAACCCCCCTACTAGGAG
>JAIVIH010000131.1 GCA_020200615.1 Actinomycetota bacterium
GCTCGAAGGTGAGCTTGCACACCCTCTGGCCGTGCTCGATCATGAACGGCACGTCGTGGGCCCGCACCTCCAGCGCCGCCCGCGAGCCCCGGAAGGTGCCCGCCGCGTCGTAGCCGAACCCGGGGTCGAAGAAACCGGCGTAGTGCGTGCGCAGCTCGCCGCTGGTCGGGTCATAGGCCGTCATCTCCGCGGCCAGCGTCGGGGGAATGCTCACGGCCTCGTCCGACATGAGCAGGTAGAAGCGCTGGGGAGTGAGCACGATGCGCTCTCCCTCCTCGTTCTTCACGTGCTCCCAGTACGCGTCGGGGTCTAGGGGTGCGACACGGGTCATGTCCAAGAGCGGAGCGTTGTCGCGGGCCCGGTAGCCCACGCGCCCGAAGTCGTCCCCGGTCAGGTCGAGGCTGAGGAAGAGCCCGTCGGCCACGGCGAAGTCGGCGTCGGGAACCGGCTCCCCGTCCTTGTAGAGAAGGGGCTGCTCCTGGTGGAAGCGGAGGAGCTCGTCGTCGCTCAGCTCGGCCCGGCCCACCGAGAGTCGGAGCTGGTTGAGGGCCAGGTCCTCGCGCACGCGGATGGCGAAGGACAGGGGGACGACTTCGAGGTAGAGGTTGCCCTCGTAGCCGGCGCCGATCTCGTCGAAGCGGTAGCTGTAGTCGGTGATGACGCGGGTGAAGACGTCGAGCCTGCCCGTGGAGCTCTTGGGGTTGGCCTTGCCCCGCACGTTGGGAGGAAGGCAAACGCGCTCCTTCAGAGGGATCAGGTAGGGCCGGTTGGTCTCGAGCACTACGCCCTCGTTGTGGAGGTTGATCTCGTCGATCACGTAGTCCTTGAGGCGCCGCTCGACCGTGTGCTTGTCGGGCAGGAAGCTGCACCGGATCCGGTAGGCGACCTCGCCCAGCCGCAGATCCAGGCTCGCGGGCTGAATGTTCGCGCGGGGGATCTTGAAGCCCCCGGCGTCGATGACCCCCGCGTCGATCGCCTGCGCCAGGTACTGGCTCGGGAGGACGCCCACCTCGCCGTCCGGGAGGGTCAACACCGGGGCAAGCTACCGCGACACGACGAAGCCAAACCGAGAGCCCGGAAATCGCCGGCTACTCGTCGTCGACCTCCCGGGCCGCGGCGTCCGATTTGTAGGCTCATGGCATGAGTGGAGCGGCGGCCACGCCCCCCGAAGGCACCCGACCGCAGCCGACAGACCGGAAGACGATCGATTCCCCGCCGTCGAGAGCCCGGTTCGGCGGACCGCCGGGATGGAGGCCGTGGACGGCATGGGTCGCCGTGGTGGTCAGCTATGGAATTACCGTCGGCGCTCGCGCCATCGTCCGTGATGGAGGCGACCCGAGGTTGTCCGTTGCGATCGCCCTGATCGCCCTGACCCTGACCGGGGTCGCGCTGGCCATCCTGTTCGCCGGCCTGCAGGGGAAACCCACGGCGGCCGACTTCGGGCTGCACCGTCCGCCGCTCGTCCCCGCCACGGGCCTGGTGATCGCCGTGCTGGGCGCTGTCATTGCGCTGAGCGCGGTCTGGGCCGTGGCTCTCGGGCTCGACAACGATGCGCCGAGCGTCGTCGATCGGCTCGCGGCCGACAACGGGGCTCTGAACGCAATCCTGGTCCTCGTGCTCGTGGCGGTCGCGTCGCCGCTCGCCGAGGAGTTCCTGTTCCGCGGCTACCTCTTCGGCGCCTTGCGCAACTGGCGGGGGGTCTGGCCGGCGGCGGTCACGAGCAGCGTCGTCTTCGCCGCATTTCACATCGGGTGGTTGCCGATCGGGCTGGTAGTCCCCGCCGGGCTTTTTGGTCTCGGGGCCTGCCTGCTGTACCACTGGACGGGGTCGCTCTACTCGTCCCTCGCGATGCACGCTCTCGTGAACGCGTCGAGCTTCGGCACGACATTCGAGGGGTGGCAGCTTCCGACGGCGATGCTCCTCGCCGGCGCCGCGACCCTCGCGATCTCCCGCCTGATCGCCATGTTCCTGGGTGGCGGCACCGCGTCCGGGCGGTGAGAGGTCAGGTGATGCCGGCCACCGCAGGGGAAGACGGTCCGGCCTGGGTGACGTCGAGCAGCAGCGAGTCCAGGGCCTCGTCCTCGAGCGTCTCGGCTTCCACCAGGGCCGCGGCCAGGCGCTCGAAGGCGGCCTGGTTGACCCGCAGGGCCTGCAGGGCTCGCTCCTCGGCCTCGGCCAGGATGTCCTGGACTTCGGCGTCGATGTCGGACGCGATCCGCTCCGAGTACCCCGAGCCCCACTCGCCCTGGAAGCCGTGGGCGAGGGGCTTAACGATGAAGGGACCCAGCCGCTGGCTCATGCCGAAGTCGGTGATCATCCGCCGGGCCAGGGTCGCGGCCTGCTCCAGGTCGGTGGTCGCGCCCGATGACACCTCGCCGGTCACGAGCGCCTCCGCCGCCCGCCCTCCGAGAAGGGCTGCGATCCGGTCGAGCAGCTGCGACCGGGTGACGGTCAGCTGGTCGCCCTCGGGCACCATCCACGTGAACCCCCCGGCGTGGCCCCGGGCGACGATGGACAGCTTCCCCACTCGGTCGGTGCCGGGCAGGGCCGTGGACACCACTGCGTGACCGGCTTCGTGGTGGGCGATCCGGTGGCGGTCCTGAGGGGAGAGGATGCGGCTGCGGCGCTCGGGACCGGCGACGACCCGCTCGATGGCCTCGAAGAGGTGACGGGGCTCGATCTGGGTCGCCCCCCGCCGAGCGGCCAGAAGCGCCCCCTCGTTGACCACGTTGGCCAGGTCGGCGCCGCTGAAGCCGACGGTGCGCTTGGCCACAGCCATCAGGTCCACGTTGGCGGCCAGGGGCTTGCCCCGGGCGTGGATCTTGAGCACGCCCTCCCGGCCCCGGGCATCGGGCCGGTCGACGCTGACGCGCCGGTCGAAGCGGCCCGGGCGCAGTAGGGCCGAGTCGAGAATGTCGGGGCGGTTGGTGGCGGCCAGCACGACCACGCCCGAGCCCGACTCGAAGCCGTCCATCTCCACCAGAAGCTGGTTGAGGG
>JAIVIH010000132.1 GCA_020200615.1 Actinomycetota bacterium
GGCCTGGGGGTGGAAACTCCGCTGCACGGCCGAGCTGACGTCGGTGTAGTAAGGCGTCTTGGGCCTGGGGGCCGCCCCGTCGATCGACTGGCGAATGTCGTCGGCCATGGGGAAGATCCGTCGCACCTCGGCATCGTCGTAGACGGCCGCCCTGGCACCGGGGTTCTTCGACTTCACCATGTACTGGGTCTGGCTCTCGAGCGAAGTGATGCACCGCACGGCCTGCAGGGCCTGCTCCTTGTGCGACCCGTAAGCGCCGATGCCGAGATTGATCCCTCCGAGCGGGGGCTTGCTCTCGGTCCCGGCGTCGACTCGGGGGTAACGGGCCCAGCCGATGTCGTCGAGAACTGACTGCTCCAGGGAGCCGTCAGCGACGGCCTCCTGGGCTGCGCCGTACACGTAGGCCCAGTTCACCATGAAGCCGCCGGTGGGGCCCTGGAAGGCGGCTCGACCTGCCTCCTCGTCAGTCGTGGACAGGGCCGGGTCCGCCGCTCGGGACGTCCCCAGCTGCCGGATGATGGTCGCCGCCTTCCGCCCCGCCTCGGAGTCGATGGCGGGCTTGACGTCCTTGCCCACCTCCGGGTTCTGAAGGATCTTGCCGCCGGCGGACGACACGAGGGCGCTGATCCAGACCATGTAGCCCTCGTACAGGTTGCCCTGCACCTCGACCGTCTTCCCGTTCTGAGATGACAGCTGGATGATCTGGTCCCAGGTGACGGGCTGCCTCGAGGGGTCGAGGCCGGCCTTCTCCGTCACCGACTTTCGGTACCAGAGCAGCTGGGTGTTGGCCCAGAACGGGGCGGCGACGAGCTTGCCGTCCCATGTGGCCGACTCGATGGGCCCCGACAGCACCCCCGCGGTCAGCTCCCTGGCCTCGGCATCACTGAAGGAACGCAGGAAGCCGGCCTCGGCGAACTCGGGGATGAACGGCGGGTCGAGGCTCATCAGGTCGATGGACGAGTCCTTGGCCGCCAGTCGCCGCACCAACTGCTCGCGCTGCCCGGTGGCGTCGTTGGGCAGGACCGATGTCTCGATGCGGTAGGCCCCGTTCGACTCGGCCGTGCACTTCGCCGCCAGCTCGGCCTGACCGCCGTTGTCAGGATTGATGTACCAGTTCAAGGTGGTGACCCCCGAGCTCTCGCCGCAGGCGGTCAACAGGGGCACGGAGAGGGCGATGGCGAGGGCCACTGCCGTCTTCCGTGCATTCACACGCGTCACCTCGAGCCTCGGGACAGAAACGCGCGCGCACTACTTGGCGCGCAACCGATCCTTGACCATGGCTGACGGCTGCGCAACCGATTGTTACCAATTGTCGGTCGCTCTACTCCTCGGCGTCGAGGATCACCCGTTCCTGGGGACGGAAACGCAGCACCGACTGGAGGTACGACCGCAGGGCGGAGTCGTTGTCCACCTCGTGGCCGGCCGCTTCGGACAGGTAGTAGCGGTGCTCGAGCAGCTCGTGGAACAGCTCGGCCGGCTCACGACGGCCCGCGAGATCGGGCGGGATCCTCTCGACGATCGGCTCGTAGACCTCGGCGATCCACCGGGCAGCTACCACCGCTTGGGCGAGGACGGGGGTGACCCGGAGCCGGTCGCCGTCGGCCTCGTGCTCGACGATGAGCTCGCCCACGTCGAAGCCCAGGTCGTTGAGCCGCCGGATGCGCCCCTCGATGAGGTGTCGCTCCCCCATGTCGACCTCGAGAGTGGCGGTGAGCTCGTCCCACAGGAGGCGGTAGCGCTCTTCGAGCAGGTCGGCGAGATCGAGAACGTCGATGTCGGGCGAGAGGAGACCCTCCGCCTCCAGATCGAGGAGACCGCCGGCCACGTTCTCCCTCGCCAGGTCGAGATCGGCCAGGCGCATGCCCTCGGGGAGAGGACGCCGGTGTTCGGTCGTCTCGGCGTCGACGAGATAGGCCTTGAGCGCGCCGGCGTCGCGGCGGAACAGAAGGTTGGAAAGGGAGCAGTCTCCCCAGTAGAAGCCCTCGACGTGGACCCGCACCAGGAGGACGACGGCGGCGTCCACCAAGCGGCGGCTCAGCCCGTAGCCGCCTTCGATCCCGAAGAGGTAGCGGTACGGCAGGGCGAAGTCGAGGTACCGGGTGACGAGCACCGCACCCAGGGCCTGACCCCCGGGAGTCTGGCGCCCGGTGACAAGGCCTACGGCGGCAACCACCGGCAAGTTCTCCTCGGCCAGTAGCCGGAGCATGCCGTACTCCCGCGCTGCGTCTTCCGGGATCATCTCCTTGAGGGCGTAGACCCGATCGCCGTCGCTCACGCACCGGACGACGTGGCGGCTGAGACCCTGGGCCATGCGCACCAGCCGGGGATGCTCCCACTCGACCAAGGGCACGCCCCACGGAAGGTCCAGGAGGTCAGGCGGTTCCTGGCGCGGGATGAACTGCAACCGAACCGCCACGGCCGCCACTCTAGGTATCGTCCCCTGGTGTTCGCGGGAGCCACGGAGGGCGCATGCCGGCGTTCAGCAAGGTCTCCCACATCTCCTTCTCGGCACGGGACGCGGAGGCGAGCTCGCGGTGGTGGAGTGAGTTGCTCGGCCTAACCGAGCTGGATCGTGTCGCCGGCGACGGCTGGCGCGGGATCGTCCTGCTCCACCCGCCGACAGGCACGGTCATCGAGTTCCAGCAGCACCACGGGAACCAGGGGGAGGAGTTCGACACGTTCAAGGACCCCGACGGCATCCAGTTCGAGATGTTCTACCGGGAGAACCACCCCTGAGCCCACCGGCCGATTACCGCTTCTACCGGGATCTGGCCGCGTGGTGGCCGCTGATCTCGCCTCCTGAGGAGTACGAGGAGGAGGCGGCCTTCGCGGCGACGGTGCTGCGGTCGGCGTCGATCCCAATCCGGGAGGTGCTGGAGCTGGGGAGCGGAGGCGGTAGCAACGCCGCCCATCTCAAGCGCCACTTCGCCATGACCCTCGTCGACCTCTCCGAGGAGATGCTGGACATCTCCCGACAGCTGAACCCTGAGTGTGACCACCACCGGGGCGACATGCGCACCCTGAGACTCGGCCGCGTCTTCGACGCCGTGTTCGTCCACGACGCCGTCGACTACATGACCACCGAGGCCGAGCTCCGGCAGGCAGTCGAAACAGCCTTCGTCCACTGCCGCCCCGGTGGTATCGCCGTCTTCGTACCCGATAGCACCATCGAGACCTTCGAGCCGGAGACCGATCACGGCGGCACCGACGACCCCTCCGGGCGCGGCGTGCGCTATCTGGAGTGGTCCTGGGATCCGGACCCGGACGACAGCTGGGCCCTCACCGAGTACGCCTTCCTATTCCGAGAGCCGGACGGGAGCGTGCAGGTGGTACACGAGACCCACCGCTTGGGGTTGTTCGGTCGCGACGACTGGCTCCGGCTCGTCGCCGAGGCGGGATTCGAAGCGAGCGCCGTGACCGAGGAGACCGAGGAGGTCCGGACGCCCCGCGAGTTCTTCACCGGCCGCCGCCCGTCGGGGTAGCTCCGGCCCCCTACCGGCTCATCCCTCGGTCAGCGGGCTGCGCGGCGCGTCCGGGAAGGACCTGCGCCTCGTCCCCGGGCCGGCGCGGCGTACCGGCCCGGCTTATGCGACCTGCCTGCGGGCTGGGCGTTGCGGCTCCGGGTGGCGACCGCCTGCGGGCGGAAGACCAGCTCGGCCGCGGGCCCGGTGAGGGCGACCGTCTGGGGGTGGCCGGGGTGATCCGGGCCGACGCCGGACGAATGCCGGCTTGGCGGATCATCGACGCCACCTCGCGCTGCTGGTCGGGGAGGATCACAGTCACCACCGTGCCCCGCGCGCCGGCGCGGGCCGTGCGGCCCGAGCGGTGCAGGTACGCCTTGTGCTCGGTGGGAGGGTCGACGTGAACGACGAGAGCGATGTCATCCACGTGAATGCCGCGGGCGGCAATGTCGGTGGCGACGAGAACCCGAGCCAAACCGTTGCTGAAGGCGGCCAGGTTCCGGTCGCGCTGGGCCTGGGACAGGTTGCCGTGAAGCTCGACGGCGGGGACCCCCTGGCCGTTCAGGTCTCGGGCCAGCTTCTTGGCCCCGTGCTTCGTTCGCGTGAACAGCAGGCTGCGCTCCTTCCCGGAGGCCAGCTCGCGGACCACTGCGGCCTTGTCCCTCGCAGCCACGGTGAAGGCGTGGTGCTCCAGGTCGGGAGGGATGACGTCGACGGAGTCCACCGAATGGGTCACGGGATTGTTGAGGTACCGGCGCACCAGCGAATCGACGCCTCGGTCCAGGGTGGCCGAGAACAGGAGGCGCTGACCGCCGGCTGGAGTCTGGTCGAGCAGGCGCTTCACCGCGGGCAGAAACCCGAGGTCGGCCAGATGGTCGGCCTCGTCGAGCACGCACACTTCGACCGCGCCG
>JAIVIH010000133.1 GCA_020200615.1 Actinomycetota bacterium
GTACCACTCCCACACCCACACCGAGGCGTGGCCGTCACCGACCGATGTCGACCAGGCCCCCGATCCCGACTGGCACTACGTCGTCATCTCCTTGCGCCACCCCGAGCCCGTCCTCCGGTCCTTCCGGATCGTCGACGGGACGATCTCCGAGGAGGACGTGATCGTGGAGGAAGTGGCGGAGGAGAGGTAGCGGAGCGGAGCGCCGGTAGGATCAAGATCCGCCCAGCCGCAGCGCCGGAGGTTGACCGTGCCCGTCGAAGTTCGCCTTCCCACCGTTCTCCGGGAACACGCCGGAGGGCAGGCGTCCGTCCGGGCCAACGGCGCCACCGTCGGTGAGGTGTTCGAGGACCTCGTCCGCCAGTTCCCCCGTTTGGCCGACCGCGTGGTCACGAGCGAGGGCACGCTTCACAAGTTCGTCAACGTCTACCGGAACGACGACGACGTCCGTTTCCTCCAGCACCTCGAGACCACCGTCGTCGACGATGACGTGATCTCGATCCTGCCGGCCGTCGCCGGCGGGTAACCCGGGCTGCATGGCCGTTCACCGATCGGTTCTCGATCTCATCGGGAACACGCCCCTCCTCGACGTCAGCCAACTCAGTCCGCGGCCGGGTGTGCGGATACTGGCCAAGTTGGAGGGCCAGAACCCGGGCGGATCGGTCAAGGACCGCGTGGCCCTGGCCATGATCGATGCCGCCGAGGCCGACGGCAGGCTGAGCCCGGGACAGACGCTGCTCGAGCCCTCCTCCGGAAATACGGGTATCGGCCTGGCCATGGTGTGCCGGCTTCGGGGCTACCACCTGCGGGTCGTCCTGCCCGAGAACGTCTCGATCGAGCGGCGGCAGCTGCTGGAGATCTTCGGGGCCGAGGTGGTGTCGTCTCCGGGAGGCGAGGGGTCCAATGGGGCCATCCGCCAAGCCGAGCGGATGGCCAAGGAGATGCCCGACGTGGTGATGCTCAACCAGTACGGCAACGTCGCCAACGTGCAGGCCCACTATCGGGGTACCGGACCCGAGATCTGGCGGGACTGCCCCGAGGTGACGCACCTGGTGGCCGGGCTGGGCACCAGCGGCACGCTGATGGGCGCCGGTCGCTACCTCAAGGAGCGCAACCCCGACGTCCGGGTATGGGCCCTCGAGCCGCCCTCGGGCGAGTCCGTGGAGGGCCTCCGCAGCCTCGACGACGGGTTCATCCCCGAGATCTTCGACCCCGAGGTGCTCGACCGGAAGATCATCGTCCGGCCCCGAGAGTCCCTGGAGTGGACCCGACGGCTCACCGAGGAGGCGGCCGTGTTCGCCGGCATCTCGTCGGGCGCGGCCATGGCCGGGGCGGCCCGGGCGGCGAGGGAGATGGACGAGGGCGTGATCGTCGTCGTGCTGGCCGACGGCGGTTGGAAGTACCTCTCCACCGGCGCGTGGACCGACGACATCGACGAGGTGGTCGAGCGGGCGCAGCGGATCATCTACTTCTGATGGCGGTTGCCCTGTCCCACCGGACGCGGTAGGGGACTGGTGGACAACCGGGCCGTAGGCATGTTCGACAGCGGCTTCGGCGGCCTCACCGTCGCCCGGGCCCTCATCGACCTGCTCCCGGGCGAGGATCTCGTCTACTTCGGGGACACCGGGCGCTACCCCTACGGCCCCCGCCCGCTGAGCGACGTGCAGGCCTACGCCCGTCAGATCGCCGGCCTGCTGTCGGCCGACGACCAGGTCAAGGTGCTGGTGGTGGCGTGCAACACCGCCACCGCTGCCGCCCTGGACGTCCTCCGCCGGGACTGCGACGTCCCCGTGATCGGTGTGATCGAGCCCGGGGTGCGGGCCGCGGTCAAGGCCACCCGCAACGGGAGCGTCGGGGTGATCGGCACCGTCGGCACCATCGCCTCGGGCGCCTACCAGCGGGCGGTGGCTGCGTCGTCCGCCGGGCCCGAGCGGCCCTCTGAGCGGAGTGGCGGCCCCGGCGTCCACCTCACGTGCGCCTCCTGCCCCGGGTTCGTGGAGCTGGTCGAGCGGGGGGAGACGTCCAGTGACCAGGCCCTGGTGCTGGCCGAGCGGCTGTTGGCCCCGGTTCAAGCGGCCAAGGTCGACACCCTGCTCCTGGGGTGCACGCACTATCCCTTCCTGGCTCGCACCATCGGCGACGTGATGGGCCGGGACGTGGTGCTGGTCTCCTCGGCCGACGAGACGGCCTTCGAGGTGAGCGCGGTCCTGGCCGGCACCGGGCTTCAGGCCGAGCCCGGTCGCACCGGGCGTCACCGATTCATCTCCTCGGGGGACGTGGCATGGTTCAAGTCGCTCGGCAGCCGGCTTCTCGGCCCTGAGCTCGATGGGGTGGAGGGGTGGCAGTGGGCATGAACGTGACCGTCCTGGGCCAGCGGCTATCTCGTCGACGACGGGACCACCCACGTGTGGGTCGACGCCGGATCCGGCACCCTGGCCAACCTCCAGACCCGAGTCGACCTGGGCGAGATCGACGCCCTCGTCCTCAGCCACGAGCATCCCGACCACTGGACCGACCTGGAGGGATTCCACAACATCCTGCGCTTCGTGCTGTTCCGGCAGGGCTTTCCTGTCTACGCGCCCGCCGGGCTCAAGGAGCACACGTACGACGACATGGCGCCGTGGGTGGAGTGGAACGACGTGGCCGAAGGCGATCACGTGACGGTGGGCACGTTGGAGCTGACGTTCTCCCGGACGGACCACGGCCCGGAGACGCTGGGCATGCGCATCGACTCCTCCGAGGCGGGCCGGTCGGTGGGCTACTCGGCCGACACCGGGCCCGGGTGGTCGCTGGAGGCGCTGGGCTCGGGGCTGGACATGGCCGTGTGCGAGGCCACCGTCCCGTCCGTGCTGGAGGGGGCCATGCAGCACCTGAGCGCCCGCCAGGCGGGGGAGTCGGCCCGGACCGCGGGGGCCAAACGGCTGGTGCTGACCCACCTGTGGCCGACCCTCGACCTGGACCAGAGCCGGGCGGAGGGCTCGGAGGCTTTCGGATCCGCGGTCGAGGTGGCGTCGGTAGGCGGCAGGTACGAGCTGTGAGGCCCCACGGGCGCGAGCCCGACGAGCTGCGACCCATGTCCTTCGAGCGGGACTACACCGACTTCGCCGCGGGATCGGTGCTGGTCAGCATGGGCAAGACCCGGGTGCTCTGCACGGCGTCGGTGGACGAGCGGGTCCCTCCGTGGATGCGGGGGAAGGGGAGCGGCTGGGTGACGGCCGAGTACTCCATGCTGCCCGGGTCCACCACCGAGCGGAGCGACCGCGAGGTGTCCCGGGGCAAGCCCTCGGGCCGCACCCAGGAGATCCAGCGCCTCATCGGCCGCTCGCTCCGGGCCGTCACCGATCAGGTGCTGCTGGGGGAGCGGCAGATCATCCTCGACTGCGACGTCCTGCAGGCGGACGGAGGGACGCGCACGGCGGCTATTTGTGGCGCCTACGTCGCCCTCCACGACGCGTGTAGCCGCCTGGTCCTGGCCAAGCGGCTGACGGCCCACCCCCTCACGGCCGCCTGCGCCGCGGTCTCCGTGGGCGTGGTCGACGCCATGGCCCTCCTCGATCTGGAGTACGTGGAAGACGTCCGGGCTGGGGTCGACATGAACGTGGTGATGACGTCGGAGGGCCGGTTCATCGAGGTCCAGGGGACGGCCGAGGGGCTGGCGTTCACCCGCAGCGAGCTGGACGACCTGCTGGGTCTGGCCGAGCACGGGATCGCCGAGATCCTGGACCTCCAGGCCGAGGCCCTGACGAACCCACCGGCGCCGCGCCCGCCCCAACCCCGGGGGTCGGGCTGAGAAATGCGGCTCGTCCTGGCCACGGCCAACCCGGACAAGGCGGCCGAGATCGGGCCCCTGCTGCCTGAGGGCGTCGAGCTGCTACCCCGGCCGTCTGACCTGGGCGAGGTCGAGGAGACCGAGGACACCCTGGAGGGAAACGCCCGCCTCAAGGCCCAGGCCATGGCCGCGGCTACGGGCGAAGCGGCGGTGGCCGAGGACACCGGCCTCGAGGTCGACGCCCTGGGCGGCCGCCCCGGGGTGTTCTCGGCCCGGTATGCCGGCGAGAGCGTCACCTACGCCGACAACGTGGCCAAGCTGCTGGCCGAGCTCCAGGGCGTGAACGATCGACGGGCCCGCTTCCGTACCGTGGCCGTGGTGCTCTTCCCCGACGGCCGCGAGGTGCGGGCCGAGGGATCGGTGAGAGGCGTGATCGCCGGCTCTCCCCGGGGCGACGCCGGTTTCGGCTACGACCCCGTCTTCATCCCCGACGGAGGCGACGGCCGGACGTTCGCCGAGATGTCCTCCGAGGAGAAGCAGGCGGTCTCCCACCGGGGCCGGGCCTTTCGGGCCCTCGCCGCCGAGCTCGCCGGACTCGAACGATAGGCGGAGCCGACCGCCGGCTCAGCCGGCGTAGCCCTCGGGGAGCCACGTCTCGAAGTAGTACACCTGCCAGTGGTAGTAGCCGAGGTAGGCGCGCTCGTCGGCTCGCATCTGCTCGGCGTAGGCGGTGACACCGCGCACGTAGCGGGCGCTGTCGTTATAGGCCCTCAGGGCCGCGGCCAGGTTGAAGGGCGCCCCGTTGGCCCGGAGTAGGCGGGCGGCGGCGTGGATGGAGTCGTGGAAGGAGTTGACGTCGCCGCCCTCCCCGTAGATGTCCCACGTCGAGGGGATGAACTGCATGGGGCCCTGCGCTCCGGCCGAGCTGTCTCCCCGGATGCGGCCCATCCTGGTCTCCACCAGGTGGATGGCGGCCAGGTACTGCCAAGGGACGCCGGTAGCGGCCTCGGCGCTGCGGTACTCGGCCAGCAGATCGGCGGCCGGCGGGGGCGGGACGATCTGCCACTTGGGAAGCGGGCGGGGCTCGCTGGAGGCGAGGACCCGGAGCTCGGTACCGGCCTGGACGTTGGCCTGGGCGACCGGGTGGAGCGTCGCCGGCAGCCGGGCCAGCACGTCCGGCTGCCATTCCGGGCGGAGCACGAGCGTCCGGTACACGACCTGCTGGGTGTGGCCCAACCGGGGCAGATTGGAGGCGGGGGTGGCCGACGGAGATCCGTCCCGGCAAGCCCCCAGGGCGACCGACGCCAGCAGGGGGACTAGTAGGGCCCGTCGCAGCACGAGTCCCGCCATCCGCACCGCGGGCAGCGGTAGTGGGCGTGCTCGGGACGCATCTCGCTCCCGCAGTTCCCGCACACCGTCGAGAGATCGGACCCCCCGGTCGTGGCCATCGAGGCAGCTTGCCACGCGGAGGGAAGTTCGGCGGCGGATCTAACCGGCGCTCCTCGGGGGCGGGTTCTCCTATCCTGGGAGGGAAGCCGACGTAGCCCAATTGGCAGAGGCGCGACGTTTAGGGCGTCGTCAGTGAGAGTTCGAGTCTCTCCGTCGGCACGGCGAACATGCTGGCCAGCTCATGTGTGCGGGTATCCGGAGCCGTGCCGTGGTCACAGAATGGTCACGAAAGCCGTACATCTCCGCAGTCCCGATCCTCGCCCTCGAGATCGAGGAGCTCAGCAAGCAGGGCATCGGCGTCGACGGGCCACTCGTTTCCGGCGCGGGCGAGCGCCGTTCTTGTACCTGGGCCCGTGAAGAGATCGCCCTCAGCCAGGAGATCGCCCAGAGCCTCGATTCGCCAGTCAGAGCACGGCAGAGCAACCACGAAGGCAACGAAGCCCTCGAGCCTGCCCTGACCGGCCCTGCCGCTCAGGCCTGTCTCCGTCACCACTCGGCCGGTGAGGGGATCCGGCGGGGGTGGCGGGGCAGCACGGCTGAGAACCCGGCGCACTGCTGCCCGGGTTTCCTCCGGCGAGGGCGGCCGACCGGTTGGACGCTGCCGTTTCAGGACGGGGCGCAGCGCCTCCGCTATGGCTTCTGAAAGCAGCCTCGGACGACCGCTGCGATTGAGAACCTCGGCCGGAACCAACCACTCCCGATATGGCTTGCCCTTTTCGATCCACTCGTAGTCCGCGAGTCCGTCCTCAGGTACCTCCACGACGATCACAGCATCTCCGGCGACGTCGTCCGCTAGGGTCCCTGCGTCAACAATGGCTAATCCGACTCCGCTGACCCGCCTGCTCCTCTCGATCCTCATTATCGGCCTCAGTGGCGTCATTGGGGTCATGAATGCCGGCGCCGATTCACATGCGACGGTCAGCATCGTCGCCAGCCCGAACCTCTATCCCGCCTACGACCCAGACACAGCCGACTACGTGGTCCGTTGCTCCGGCGATGGGCCGGTCGTCATATCGGTCACTACCGGTGACGCTTCGGAGGTTTCGGTAGATGGCCGGCCCGCCCGTACGGGAACATTCGAGCAATCAGTGCCGCTGGATTTCGGCCAGGCATTCTCGCTTACGACAAGTGGTCCGATTGGCGAGAGGCGGCATCAGGTGCGTTGTCTCCCGAGCGACTTCCCGACCTGGACCTTCACCCGAGAATCAGCGCCGACGCAGGACTGGTACGTCGTCACCCCGTCGCTCGGCCCACTCGCGGCTAACTATGTCATTTTCTTCGACGGGAACGGCGTGCCCGTGTGGTGGTACAAGTCGACAACACCGCCGCTCGACGCGAAGCTTCTTTCAGACGGCAGCGTCGCCTTCTCCAATTACTTCGGCGGGTCGTTCGGAACGAACCCGACGTCAGGCTACGAGGTCCGAGGACTGGATGGTTCGTTTCGGCGCACCGCGGCAACTGTGGGTACGGCGACCGACCATCACGATCTTCAGGAGATCGGGAATGGCAACTACCTGCTCATGTCCTACAAGCCGCGCGACGGAGTCGATCTGAGCCCGTTCGGCGGTCCCGCGAACGCCACGGTCGTCGACGCCGAGGTCCAAGAGATCACACCGGCAGGCGCCGTTGTCTCTTCGTGGAACAGCAAGGACCACATTGTCCTTTCGGAGACCGGACGGTGGTGGCCGGGGGTGATCTCGACGGCCGCTTCGCTCCCCGACGGCCGGACTGTCTACGACATTGTCCATATCAACTCTGTCGATATCGACGGAGAGTCCATGGTCCTCTCGTTCCGACACACTGACGCGGTTTATCGAGTTGATCGCTCGACCGGGAGCGTGCAGTGGAAGCTGGGGGGCACCACGCGGGCGGAAAGTCTGACCCCCATCGGCGATCCCCGCGGCGACAACCCGTTGGGTGGCCAGCACGACGCGCGCGTCCTCGGGGATGCCACGCTGACCGTTCATGACAATGGCACCGGTCTCGGTCGAGCGCCGAGGGCGATCCGCTACCAGGTCGATACGTCGAACAGGACGGCCACGCTGATTGAGTCGATCACCGATCCAGAAGCACCGGCCTCCGGGTGCTGTGGCAGTGCCCGCAAGCTCAACAGCTCGAACTGGTTAATGAGTTGGGGTGGCACATCTCTCGTGGCGGAGATCGCGCCGAACGGGTCTCGGGTGTTCAAGCTCGCCTTCGGCGGGCCGATCTCCTACCGCGCCTTTCCGGTCCCGCCCGGGCAGGTAAGTCGTCAGGCCCTGCGCGACGGCATGACCGCGCAGAAGCCGCGCACCTCGGCCCGGTCGGGCGGCGACTACGACGGGGACGTCAAGACGGACCTGGCCGTGTTCCGGCCGGGCAGCGGCACGTGGTTCGTGGCCCAGAGTGGCGGAGGCAGCATCGTCGGCCCCTTCGGTGTCAACGGCGACGTCCCCGTCCCGGCCGACTACGACGGGGACGGCAAGACGGACCTGGCCGTGTTCCGGCCGGACAGCGGCACGTGGTTTGTGGCCCAGAGTGGCGGAGGCAGCATCGTCGGCCCCTTCGGTGTCAACGGCGACGTCCCCGTCCCGGCCGACTACGACGGGGACGGCAAGACGGACCTGGCCGTGTTCCGGCCGGACCCCTCCCGGCTGCGATCGCCAACGCCTTCTTCTAGCGGAGGCAAGACCCTCACCGGTGACTTCTGGGCTCCGGCCTCGTCTCTTCACGAGAGACGCGAAGAGGGAGTTGGGGGGTGTCCACCGGCGACGGGTCCGAGGCGGTCGTGGAGGTCTTCGACGGCGACGCCGTGGTGGCGACCTTCCCGATCGCCGGTCTGGCTCATCCCGACCTCTGCTTCGTCGACACCCTGGCCCGGCTTCAACTGACGGCCGGGCGCCTCGGCTGTTCGATCCGGTTGCGGGATCCCGGCGAAGAGGTCTGCGGGCTGCTCGAACTGGTCGGCCTGGCCGACGTGATCCCCGGCTCGGCCGGCCTAACCCTCGAGGCGGGCCGGGAGGCCGAATGCGGTGAAGAGCTCGGGGTACAGGAAGTTGTGCCACCCCGAGATGCGCCCGCCTGAGACCTCGATGACCTGGAGAGCGAACGGCTCATGGACACCGGGCCCGGCAACTCGGTAGCTCCCGAACGCCGCACATCCGTTTGCCGCGGTCGCCACCAGTCGGGAGCCCCGGCAACCGGCGCCCTGCCCCAGGAGCCACCCGCTGACCTACGGACTGCCCAGGGCATAGCCCGGCGCAGGCGCTCGCCCTCGGTCAGGGACCTGGCGCGGGGGGCCCCGGACCGCCGCTCCGCTCGTTCAGCCCCGCCGATCGAGCTTGGCCGAGGGCACTACCCTCACGGTCATGACCTCCGATCTTCTAGTCCCTTCCATTACCGCGCAGATGAGTCCCGGCGACCGCGCCAACGACGTCTACAACCGCCTGTTGAAGGAGCGGATCGTCTTTCTCGGCTCGCAGGTCGACGACGCCACGTCGAACCTCATCTGCGCCCAGTTCCTCCTCCTCCAGAGCGAGGACGCCGAACGGGACATCTACCTGTACATCAACTCGCCCGGTGGGTCGGTTTCGGCGGGGATGGCCATTTACGACACCATGCAGTACGTGTCCATGTACACCAAGCGGATCATGGCCGAGCGGATCGCCCACCACACGGGCCAGAAGGTCGAGCAGATCGAGCTCGACTTCGACCGTGACCGGTGGTTCACCGCTCAGGAAGCCAAGGACTACGGCATCATTGACCACGTGATCCAGAAGTCCCAGCAAGTGGCGCCGGCCTGAGGCCCGCACCGTGCGGGTGATCGTCACCGGCTCCCACGGCCTCATCGGCGGGGAGCTGGCGCGCCGGCTCGAGCAGGACGGTCACCAGGTCACCCGTCTCGTACGAGGGCTGCCCGGACCCGGAGAGGCCGGATGGGACCCCAAGGAGGGGACGGCCGACGCCGCCGCCCTCGAGGGCCACGACGCCGCCGTCCATCTGGCGGGCGCCGGGCTGGGCGATCACCGCTGGACGGACGCCTACAAGGCTGAGGTGTTGCGGAGCCGGGTCGACGGCACGACCCTCCTGGCCCGCGCCCTGGCCGGCCTCGACCGACCTCCGACCGTCATGGCGTCGGGGTCGGCCGTGGGGTTCTACGGCGATCGCGGCGACGAGGAGCTGTCCGAGGAGAGCGGGCCCGGCAGCGGGTTCCTGGCCGACGTGGTCCAGAAGTGGGAGGCGGCGACGGCTCCGGCCGAGGAGGCCGGCATCCGCGTCGTCCATCTCCGCAGCGGTATCGTCCAGACCGCCAAGGGCGGGGCCCTGAAGCAGTTGCTGCTCCCGTACAAGCTGGGCCTGGGTGGGCGCCTGGGATCGGGCCGGCAATGGCTCAGCTGGGTTTCCCTGCACGACGAGGTCGGCGCCATCGGCCACGTCCTTCAGGACGAGGCTCTTCGCGGGCCGGTGAACCTGACTGCGCCCGTTCCCGTCACCCACGCCGATTACGCACGGGCCGTCGGCCGTGCCCTCCACCGTCCGGCGGCGATCCCCACGCCGACCCTGGCCCTCAACGTGAAGTTGGGTCGGGAGATGGTGCGGGAAATGGTTCTTTCGGGTCAGCGGGTTCTGCCGGCCAGGCTCCTGGCCAGCGGTTTCCGGCATCGACATCCTGATCTCGACGCTGCCCTGGCCGAGGAGTTGGGGCGGCCCGCGGCCTGACCGCGTCAGCGGATCTGAGCCCGTGGGCGGGAGCGGGCTCAGATCCACTGCTGGGCGCGGGCGGTCAGTCCTTCCTGACCGCTGCGATCGAGAGGTCGAGGTTGATCTTCTTGCCTACCAGGACGCCACCTGCTTCCAGGGCGACGTTCCAGGTCAGGCCCCAGTCCTCCCGGTCGATCTCGGTGCTGGCCGAGAAGGCGATGCGCTCGTTGCCCCACGGGTCGGTCACCGCTCCCTCGTAAATCACGTCGAAGCTGACCGGGCGGGTGACGCCCCTCACGGTCAGGTCCCCTTCGAGGGTCCAGCGCCTTCCGCTCGGCTCCAGGCGTGTGCTGTGGAACTCGAGCGTCGGGTACTCATCGACGGCCAGGAAGTCCTCGCTCCTGAGGTGCCCGTCGCGCTTCTCGTCCCCCGTGTCCAGGCTCGCGGCGTCCACCGTCACGTGGGCCGATGACCGCAGGGGGTCTTCGGTGACGTTGATGGCGCCCGAGAACTGGTTGAACCGGACCCGCACCTTGGTGAGCATCAGATGACGCCCCACGGCCTCGATGGCCGAGTGTGAGGGGTCGATCTCGTAGGTCCCCACTCGAGGAGCCTCCACGCCGTTGACGGTGCGCGCCCTATCTGTCGTCTGTTGACTCATGTCGTTCTCCCTCGTCCGTATCACTTACACAGCATAAGTACTTATTCTCCGTAAGTATTCCCGGAGCGAAGAGAGGTTCCGAGGCGTACTCTTGAGTCATGGAGGAAGACGGCGACTGTCCGGTTGTCATGTCTGGCTTCTGTCCCCGCTACCACCACGCCATCGAGATCATCGGGCGGCGGTGGACAGGCGCCATCGTGCGTGCCCTGCTGGCGGGAGGGACCCGCTTCAGCCAGATCCGGGCGACCATCCCGGGGCTTTCCGACCGGCTGCTCTCGGAGCGTCTCAAGGAGCTGGAGGCCGAGGGCATCGTGGAGCGGTCAGTCCTGGCCGGAGCATCGGTGAGGATCGAGTACCACCTCACGACCAAGGGCGAGGCGTTGGCCGGCGTTGTCCAGGCTGCGTCGGCGTGGGCCGAGGAGTGGCTCGTCATGGAACCGGCCCCCTCCTAGGAGCGTGCTGAAGTAGTCGCTGGAGATCCACCACCTCTGGCCCGGCGCGGCGAAGACTGCGACCATGGCTCTGGGTGCGACGGTGATGCAGGAACGATTCGAGAACCCGAGGGAGATTCTCGGGGATCGGCTCCGGGAGGGATCGCTCTACCGGCTCCTGGCCGACACCGGTGACCGGCTGTTCGGCGACGACTACTTC
>JAIVIH010000134.1:0-2982 GCA_020200615.1 Actinomycetota bacterium
GCTGGGCGCCGTGGCGGATCATCCCCCGCCACTCCTGGTCCTTGCCCGGCTGGTAGCCGGGGCAGTCGACGAAGGTGATCAGGGGCAGGCCGAAGGCGTCGCACGACTGGACGAACCGGGCCCCCTTGCGGGAAGCGTCGATGTCGAGGGTGCCGGCCAGCTGCCTGGGCTGGTTGGCGACGATGCCCACCGCCTGCCCGCCGAGGCGGCCGTAACCGGTGACGAGGTTGGCCGCGCTTCCGGCCCGTACTTCGAGGAAGGACTCGGCGTCGACCACGTCGGCCACCACCGACCGCACGTCGTAGGAGGAGGACGCCGCGGCGGGGACGGCGTCGGTGGCCACCCGGCACGGCCGGTCGATGGCGTCGTCGGTGGGCACCAGCGGTGGCTCGCTGAGGAAGTTGTCGGGCAGGTAGGACAGCAGGTCGGCGACCGCCCAGCGGGCGTCGTCCTCGTCGGGCACCACCAGCGAGGCCAGCCCGCTGTGGCGGTAGTGGACCCCGGACCCGCCCAGCTCGTCGCGGTCGGTGATCTTCCCGGTGAACTCCTCCACCGCTTCGGGGCCGCTCACGAAGGCGAAGGCGTCGGTGGTCATCACCACGTGGTCGGCCAGGCCGAGAAGAAGGGACGGGCCGCCCACGCACGGCCCGGTGACGGAGAGGATGACGGGAACCGCTCCCGAGGCTTCGCTGAGGGCGGCCGCCACCCGCCCCCACGCGTGGAGAGAGGGCAGGCCCTCCAGCACGTCCGCACCCGAGGTGGCCAGCTCCCCCACGATGGGCACGCCCACCTCGATGGCCAGGCGCACGAGGCGCTCGATCACCTCGCCCTCGGTCGGCCCCAGGGCGCCGCGGTGCTTTCCGTCGGCCAGGCGGAACCACGCCACCCGGCGCCCTTCCAGCTCGGTGAGGCAGGCCGAGGCGGCGCCGCCCCGGCGCCCGGCGACGGGGACGGCGGCCGGGGCGTCCAGGGTCATCCGGCCGGCGGTGCCGGGGAGAGGATGATCGAGGCGTTGTGGCCGCCGAACCCGAACGAGTTCGAGACGGCGGGAGCAGGTGCGACAGTCCGGGGCGACCCGGAAACCACGTCGATGGCCAGATCGGGGTCGTTGCGGTCGTGGTTGCCGGTGACGGGCACCACGCCTTCGCGCAGGGCGAGGAACGTGGCCACCGCCTCCACCGCGCCGGCACCTCCGACCAGGTGCCCGATGGAGCCCTTGGCCGAGGTGACGGGCAGGGCCTCCTGTCCGAAGACCTTCACGATGGCCTCGGCCTCGGCCGCGTCGTTGAGGGGGGTGGACGTACCGTGGGCGTTGACGTGCCCGATGTCCGAGGGCTGGAGGCCGGCGTCGGCCAGGGCAGCCTGCATGCAGGCGACGGCTCCGACGCCCCCGGGCGAGGGGGCGGTGACGTGATAGGCGTCGGCGTTCCGCCCGTACCCGGCGATCTCGCCCCAGATGGGGGCCCCTCGGGCGACGGCACGGTCCCACTCCTCGAGCACGAGGAACCCCGAGCCCTCCCCCATCACGAACCCGTCGCGGTCGGGGTCGAAGGGCCGGGAAGCCCGCTCGGGATCGGAGACCCGCCCGGACAGGGCGCCCATCCGCCCGAAGGCGGACATGGCCAGCGGCGTGATGGAAGCCTCGGTGCCCCCCGCCAGCATGACGTCGGCCGCCCCGTAGCGGATGATCATGGCCGCCTCACCGATGGCGTTGGTGCCGGCGGCGCAGGCGGTGGAGATGCACAGGTTCGGCCCCGTCCAGCCCAGCTTCATGCCGACGAGGCCGGCGGTGGCGTTGGTCATCATCATGGGGACCAGGAAGGGGCTGACCCGGCTCGATCCCCGCCCGGCCAGGACGATGGCCTGCTCCTCCATGGTCATCAGGCCGCCCACGCCCGTTCCTGCGAGCACGCCGCAGCGGGCCGGGTCGACCCCCACGTCGCCCGCGCCGGCGAGGGCGTCCATGGCCGCGGCGAACCCGAGTTGGGCCACCCGGTCGGTGTGGCGGGCCTCCTTGAAGCCCAGGTACGGCTCGAGGTCGAATTCGGGCACCTCGCAGGCGAAGCGGAAGGCCTCGGGGAGGATGGAGCCGTCGAAGCGGCGGATGGGCTTGGCGCAGGGCCGGCCGTCCCGCAGCGTGGCCCAGAACGACTCCAGGTCGGTGCCGGCCGGCGCCTTGACGCCCAGCCCGGTGACGGCGATCCGCCTGCGGGGTGCGGCCGGCGCTGCTGGATCGGTCACCGGTCCGCCGCCTTCGGCGGCAGCCCCGGCGACCGGGGCTCTGTGCTCATTGGTTCGCTCGCCTTCGGCTCGCTCACCCGCCGGCCCCGCTCTCGGCGGGCGCGCCCTCCAGCTCGAGGACGAGGTCGGCCGCCTGGCCCACGGTGGCGATGTTCTCGAGCTTCTCCTCAGGGATCTTGACGTCGAAGCGGTCCTCGACGGCCATCACGAACTCGACCAGCCCGAGGCTGTCGACGTCGAGGTCCTCGTCGAAGCGGGCGTCCTCGGTCACCTTGTCGGCGGTGACGCCCAGTAGCTCGACGGCAACCTCGGCCAGCCCTGCGAGAACCTCTTGGCGCTCCATCATCTTCCTCCAGATCGTGGTGGCGACGGGCAGTTCGTCGGGCGGATGTCGCCGGCCGGGCGTCGCTTCGAACCACCCACTCTAATTCCCCATCCCCATGCCGCCGTCGACCGGGATGACGGCCCCGGTGACGTAAGCGGCCGTATCCGAGCAGAGGAAGGCGACCACCGAGGCCACCTCCTCGCAGGTGCCGAAACGGGCGAGAGGAACCAGCCTGGTCATCTCCGCCTGGCGGGCTTCGGCGAGGGCGTCGGTCATGTCTGTGGTGATGGGCCCGGGGGCGACGAGGTTGGCGGTCACGTTGCGGGACCCCAGCTCCCGGGCAACGGAACGGGTGAGCCCCACCAGGCCGGCCTTGGTGGCGGCGTAGTTGACCTGGCCGGCGGACCCCATCAGGC
>JAIVIH010000134.1:2988-5727 GCA_020200615.1 Actinomycetota bacterium
GATCACGTCGGCCCACTGCTGGTCGCTCATGCGCAGTAGCAGCCCGTCCCGGTTGATGCCGGCGTTGGTGACCAGCACCTCCACCTTTCCCCAGGCCGCCTCCACCTCGCCGAAGGCGGAGTCGACGGCGGCGGCGTCGGCCACGTCGGCCCGGATGGCCAACCCCTCGGACCCCGCCGCCTCCACCGCGGCCCGGGTGTCGGCTGCGCCCCCCTCGTCGGAGGAGTAGCAGACGGCCACGCGGTGCCCGTCCTGAGCCAGGGCCACGGCGCAGGCCCGGCCGATGCCCCGGGAACCCCCGGTGACGAGCGCCACCCGTCCCCCCATCAGGCCCCGCCACCCCAGCGGAGCAGGGCGCTGGCCCACGACATCCCCGCTCCGAACCCCGAGAGGAGGACGAGGTCGCCGGGCGCGAGCCGCCCGGCGTCGGCCGCCTCGGCCAAGGCCAGGGGGATGGAGGCGGCGGAGGTGTTGCCGTAGCGTTCGATGTTCTTGAACGTCCGCTCCGGGGAGATACCCAACCGGGTGGCGGCGGCTTCGATGATGCGGATGTTGGCCTGGTGGGGGATGAACAGGTCGACCTGGTCGGGGGTGACGTCGGCCTGCAACAGGGTCCCGGCGGCGGACTCGACGATGGCCCGGACCGCCCGGCGGAACACCTCCTGTCCTTCCATGCGCAGGAAGTGATCGCCGGCGGCCATGGTCTCGGCGCTGGTGGGGAGACGGCTGCCCCCGGCGAGCACGGTGAGCAGGTGGGCCGCCGATCCGTCACACCCCAGGTCCCAGGCCAGGAGCCCCGGATCGTCGGGGCCGCTCGGAGCGCCGCCGGCCGCCCCGCTCGGCTTGAGGACCACGGCACCGGCGCCGTCCCCGAACAGGACACAGGTGGAGCGGTCGGTCCAGTCGGTGATGCGGAGCAGCGTCTCCGACCCGATGACGAGCACCGAGTCGAGGGCCCCGGCGGCGATGAGGGAGGACCCGACCACCAGGCCGTAGACGAAGCCCGAGCAGGCGGCGTCCACGTCGAAGGCGCCGCAGCGCAGACCCAGGCCTTCCTGCACGAAGGCGCCAGTGAAGGGGATGGGCTGCTCGGGAGTACACGTGGCCACCACGCAGGCGCCGATGTCGGCGGGCGTGAGGTCGGCCCGCTTGATGGCGGCCGCGCCGGCCTCGATGGCCAGAGTGGCCGTGGTCTCGCCCGGGCCCGCCACCCGTCGCTCTTGGATGCCGGTCCGCTCCCTGATCCACTCGTCGCTGGTGTCGACCCGCTCGGCCCAGTCCTGGTTGGTGAGCCGGGCCTCGGGGACGGCGATCCCCCAGCCGGCGATGGCCGCTCTGCGTCCGGGCGGCGCCAGAAAGCGCTGAGGTCCGTTCACGCGGTACGAAGCCAGGCCACCGGCTGACCCTCGCGGACCCGCTCGCCGGCGTGGGCCAGCAGGCCCATCAGGAAGCCGGTGAACGGGCTACGCACGGGAGTCGAGTGACCGGCGCCGTCGACGAACCCGATGACCTGCTCCTCGTCCAGCTGGTCGCCCTCGGGGGGGGCGTGCTCCTCGGCCAGGGGCCGGAATCGACCGGAGGCCGGGGCCAGGATCACCCTTTCGGGCACGCCCAGACTCTCGCCCGACGTGAGCACGGTTTCCATCGAAGGTTCCTCCAGGAGGGGAAGAGATACGGGTGCGTCGACAGTCACGGTCATAGGACCGCCGCCTCGGCCAGAACGGTGACATCGGCGGGCTCGGCCACCCCGCGCACCGGCACCCCGGGAAGGGTGCGGCGGGCGAGGCCGGCGAGCACGTTGCCAGGGCCGACTTCGACCAGCGACTCGGCGCCCAGGCGGGAAAGACTCAGCAGCGACGAGCGCCACCGCACAGGTGAGACCAGCTGGTCGGCCAGCTGGGAGGGCCACTCCCTGGGATCGGAGTACGGCTCGGCGTCGACGTTGGACACCACCGGAGCGGTGGTGGGGGTGAACCGGGTGGCAGCCAGGATGGGCTCGAGGGCGGAGCGGGCGCCGGCCATGAGAGGGGTGTGGAAGGCGCCGCCGACGTTGAGGGGGATCACCCGGCGCACCTCCAGCTCACGGGCCCGCTGGGAGGCGGCCTCCACCCCCTCGGCCGTTCCGCCCACCACCACCTGGCCCGGGGCGTTGTCGTTGGCCACCCAGACGTCGGGGTGGGCCTCGCACGCGGACTCGGCCACCTCCAGGTCGGCGCCCATGAGGGCGGCCAGTCGGCCCGGACGGCTGTCGGCCGCCTCCTGGGTGGCTTCGGCCCGGGCTGCGGCCAGGCGGATCCCGTCCTCCAGGGAAAGGGCGCCGGCAGCGACGAGGGCGGTGATCTGCCCGAGAGAGTGCCCGGCGAAGGCGACGGGAGAGGCGAGCTGCGGACGGACCGCCTCCCACGCCATCAGGGAGTGGAGGAACACGGCCAGCTGGGCTTCCAGGGTGCGGCTCAGGACCTCGGCCGGGGCGTCCAGGAGGAGGTGGGCCAGGGGCCGCCCCAGGGCCTCCTCGGCCCGAAGGACCACGTCCCAGTATTCGGTGGCGCGCCAAACGTCGCCCATGTGGGCGAACTGCGTTCCCTGACCGGGGAACATGACGGCACTACCCACGCATTGGCCTCCGCCCCGAGGAGTGTTCAGAGCTTCGACCCCGGCGACGCTCGGTCGGTTACACCGAGAACGCGATCAGGTGGTCGACCGGTCGAGACCGGCCCGGAGCTCGGCCACGAACTCGGC
>JAIVIH010000135.1 GCA_020200615.1 Actinomycetota bacterium
CAGTTCCCCGCTCAGAGGGCCGCTCGGGCCCAGTTCCCCGCTCAGAGGGCCGCTCGGGCCCAGTTCCCCGCTCAGAGGGCCGCTCGGGCCCAGTTCCCCGCTCAGAGGGCCGCTCGGGCCCAGGACCTCCAAGCCCGGCTGCTGGGTGAGGGCTTCGACCAGCTCGGACGCGGCCTGTCCCGAGATCCGGGCCAGAGCCGTTTCCGGAGGGAACCGGAGAGCGGCCCGCCGGGCGCCTTCGACCACGGCCAGGAGCGAAGGGTCGGCGTGCACCGCGGCGTCGATGGCCTCGTGGGTGGGATGCCGGGTCTGGACCAGGAGCTTCCCTCCACTACGCCCTCCGACGATCCGGGCAGCACGGGCCAGGAGCCCGAACGCCTCTTCGGACGCCCGGTAGCGGGTGGCCAGCAGCTCCTGGTCGAAGTCCAGGAAGGCCACCGCCCCGGCAGCCCGGACGCGATGGAGCACCGCCTCCGTGCCCACGACCACCCGGGCGCCGGCGAGGGCGACGCCGGACTCGGCCGTGACTTCCTCGACCGGCTGTCCGGCGAGGGCCTCCAGCTCTTCCCGGGCGCGGGTCACCCCCACCCTCAGGGCCTTCATGCGGGTGGCCCCGCACGCGGGGCAGACCACCGGGCGCTCGGCCGAGCAGCGGCGGCACCGGAGGCCCTGATCGCTTGATTCCATGGGACCGTCGCAGACCTCGCAGCGGGCCAGCTCGCCACACGCGGCGCAGGCCAGTAGGCGCGCCCGGCCCTTGCGGTTGAGGACGCAGAGCACGGGGCGTCCCGGCTCCGCCCCCCGCACGAGCTGCACCAACCGGCTGGAGTAGAGGCCGGAGCCGGGCGGCTCGGTACGGCGATCCACCACCTCCACCACCGGCCACCCGCCCCGCTCCTCGGATCGGGACGTGGTGAGCAACGGTCCGAGGTTGAGGGTCTCCAGCGAGGGGACCGGGGAGACGAGTAGGCAGGGGACGCGCGCACGGCGCGCTCGTTCGACGACCACGTCGCGGGCGTTCCAGGTGGGCGACCGCTCCTCCTGATAGGCCTCGTCGTGCTCGTCGAGCACCACCACCGTCCGGAGGTCGGGCACCGGCGCCCAGGCCGCGGCCCGGGCGCCGATCACCAGGCACCCGCCGGCCGCCGCGCGGGCCCAGTCGCGGGGCATGAGGGCCACCGGCCACCCGCCGGCTCGCAGCCGGTCCGCCAGCTCGGCCGCCTGCTCCAGTCCCGGCACCAGCACGAGGCCGTTTCCCCGCCCGGCCGCCGCAGCGAGGAAGGGGTAGACGTCGCTGGCCGGTGGGACCCGCACGACGGCCAAGCGTCGCCGCAGGGCTTCGGCGACCAGCGGCGGCGGCTCCGCCCATGAGTCCGCGGGCGAGGTCCCCGCCCCCGGTAGCCCGAGCACGGCGCGCGGCGGTGATGCGGTGGACAGGAAGTGGGTGGGGTGGCCGGCCCAGCGCCAGGCCGCCCAGTTGGAGAGGGCCACCAGGTCCGGTGGCGGCCCGAGCCCCGACACCTTGCTCAGGGATAGCAGGGGCCGGTCGGTCTCGGGTGGGCCTCCGACCCCCACGACCCAACCCCGCAGCTTGCGGCCGTGGAGAGGTATGCGAACGATGGTCCCCACCCCCACCTGCTGGCGCAGATGCTCGGGGATCAGGTAGTCGAACGTGCGATGGAGACCGACGACGTCCGGGACGACTCGGGCCACGCCGCTTCCCGGCACGGAGGCGGGAGTTACAGGTTCAGAGCTTGCTTGACCTCGTCCAGGCGGCTGAGGTGCTCCCAGGAGAACTCCTTGTCCGACCGCCCGAAGTGGCCGTAGGCCGCCGTCCGCCGGAAGATGGGCTTGCGCAGGTCGAGGTCGCGGATGATGGCGGCCGGGCGCAGGTCGAACACCTCCTGGGCGATGGTCTCGATCCGCCGGGGGTCGACCGTCTCCGTGCCGAAGGTCTCGACCATGATGGAGACGGGCCGGGCCACGCCGATGGCGTAGGCGACCTGGATCTCGCACCGGCGAGCGGCGCCCGACGCCACGATGTGCTTGGCCACCCAACGGGCGGCGTAGGCGCCTGAACGGTCGACCTTGCTGGGGTCCTTCCCCGAGAACGCACCGCCGCCGTGACGGGCAGCGCCGCCGTAGGTGTCCACGATGATCTTGCGCCCGGTGAGGCCGGTGTCGGCGTGGGGACCGCCCAGCTCGAAGCTTCCCGTCGGGTTGGCCAGCAGCTCGTACTTGTCGTCTACGAACTTGGCCGGGAGGAGGGGGTGGATGACGTGCTCCCTCAGGTCGGGCTTCAGCAGCGTCTCCAGGTCGAGGCCGGGCTGGTGCTGGCTGGAGATGAGCACGGTCTTGAGACGCACCGGCTCCCCGTCCTGGTACTCGAACGTGACCTGGGTCTTGCCGTCCGGCCTCAGGTACGGGAGGACGCCCGCCTTGCGCACCTCGGCCAGCCTCTGAGCCAGGCGGTGGGCCAGCCAGATCGGCAGGGGCATGAGATCGTCGGTCTCATCGCAGGCGTAGCCGAACATCATCCCTTGATCGCCTGCGCCCTGGGCGTTGATCTCGTCCTCGCTGCTTCGGCCCGAGCGAACCTCGTAGGCCGTGTCGACACCTTGGGCGATGTCGGGCGACTGCTCGTCGATGGCCGTGATGACGCCGCACGTGTTCCCGTCGAACCCGTAGGACTCGCGGTCGTAGCCCACGCCGCAGACCGTACTGCGCACGATCTTGGGGATGTCCACGTAGGCCTTAGTCGTGATCTCACCGGCGACGACCACCAGGCCCGTGGTCAGGAGGGTCTCGCACGCCACCCGCCCCTGAGGGTCCTCGGCCAGGATGGCGTCGAGGATGGCGTCGGAAACCTGGTCCGCCATCTTGTCGGGGTGACCCTCGGTTACGGACTCCGACGTGAACGTGTAGCTGCTCATAGGACGGAAACCCTAGTTCTGCTGCAGGAGGCGGGTCACTGC
>JAIVIH010000380.1 GCA_020200615.1 Actinomycetota bacterium
TAAGGATCAACAAACGCCTCCCGTCATGGCGCGCCGACCGGCTCGAAGGCGCCGGCGACGTAACCCGCCTCGTGGCCGTGTGAATTCCATCACCGACGGATTCCTGGCCAAGCCACAGTCGGCCGCGCCGGCGACGTGGCTTTGCCATGGGTCCATGACGTCGGGAACCGCTTCAGCGGTCGGGCCTAGCGTGGTCGGTCGTCAGTGGTGGCGCCGCCGGCGACCAGTCCCTCAGCGAACTGCCGTAGGCGGGTCACGAGCTCGTCGGGGACCTCGGGGCCGCGCGCCTCGAGGTTGGCCTTCAGCGCCTGATAGGTGTCGGCTTCGAGCCCGCAACGACGGCAGTCCTCGAGGTGGGCGCGAACTCGGCCTGCCCAGTCGTCGTCGACCTCGCCGTCGAGGTAGCGCTGCAGCGTGCGGCGAACCTCCGGGCACATCAGACGCCGGCGCCGCCACCGGCGAGTCATGACCGCCTCCGGTGCGCCGTCACGCCCGCTGCCACCAGGCCGTTGCGCATCCGCTTGCGGGCTCGATGCAGGCGGCTCATCACCGTTCCCACCGGGGCACCGAGAGCATCCGCCGCCGCCTGGTAGCTGAGTCCGCCCATGTCGATGAGCTCGATCACTGCTCGCATGTCCCCTGGAAGGGCGGCGAGCTCCCGCTCGATGACGGCATCGAAGGTCCGTTCGACCGTCAGCTCCTCTGGCCCGGCATCTGCGGATGGCATGCGAGCGAGTGCCAGGCTCGCCGCGCCGGCTCCCGGCACCACGTCGAC
Source organism: Actinomycetota bacterium (assembly GCA_020200615.1). The sequence goes on from JAIVIH010000380.1 coordinate 776, forward strand.
CCTGCGCTTTGTGGCCCGATTGATGTTGGTGTTGCGAAGGATCGTGAGGAGCCACGCTCGCGGGTGACGACCGTCGAACCGGTCGATCGCCTTGTACGCGCGCATCAGCGTGTCCTGCACGAGATCCTCGGCGTCGGCCTGGTTGCGGGTAAGCGACAGAGCCACTCGGGCCAGGATCTCGATCTCCGGGATGACGCAGGTGGCGAACGCCGCGTCGCGGGTGTCGGGCACAGCGGCTCTTTCCGATGTGGGGTAAGTCGACCCTAGCGTCCGCACGTCCCGCCCGACGTATGCAGCCATCGACGCTCGAAACCGCCAACCACCCACCGGTATTTCGCGCGCCGGATCGAACTCAGAAACGCCGTCGCGGGTCGAAGGTCGCCAGTCAGGTGCGCGGGCGCAGCGCCACCCGCCTCGGTGGAATTCGGCGTCATCGCCGCCGGTTTCCGCATCGATGGCGAAGGACGCGAGTTGAACCGTGACGCGCCGAGGACCGGTGAGATGGCGCACGTCGTCTCGCTCGACGACGGCCGCGCCATCGACGCTGCGCTGGTCGGCGGGAAGGCGGCCGCGCTGGCAACCGCTCGCCGCCGAGGCCTGCAGACACTCGATGGTGCCGTCCTGACCACTGCGTTCGTTGCCGAGGTTGACCGGGGGACGGCGATAGGCGCCCATCCTGCGACCCGTGAGGTGTTCACACTCATGGCCGGAGCGAGCCGCGCACTCGTCGCCCGGTCCTCCTCGCCGCTGGAGGACACGGCCGGGTCGTCGATGGCTGGTCAGTTCGAGTCCGTGATCGGCGTCGAGGGCGTCGAGGAGTTCGTGGCGGCCGTATCGACCGTTCTCGCCTCGCGCTCTCGAGCTGGCGCCGCCGACGCCCCGATCGCGGTCCTGGTCCAACCGCTGCTCGTCCCCCGTCTGGCCGGGGTGCTCTTCGGGGTCGATCCCGTTTCCGGGCGCTCGGACAGGCGCGTGATCACCGCCGTCGCCGGAGGTCCCGAGGCGCTGGTCAGCGGGGCGGTGGACGGATCCCGCACCGTCATCGATGCGGGCGGGACGGTCGTAGAGCACGACCAGCGCGACGGCCCCTCGCTGCCACCGGTGGTCATTCGCCGGCTTGGGTCGCTGGCGACGAGCGCAGCCGACATCTTCGCCGGTCCCCAGGACATCGAGTGGGCGATCGACGGCGGCGACCGGCTGTGGCTGCTTCAAAGCCGCCCGGTCACCACCGAGATCCGTGGCGTCCCCGCCGGTCCCATCTTCGGACCGGGGCCCGTGGCGGAGACCTTCCCCGAGCAGCTGTCGACCCTTGAGGCTGACCTGTGGGTGCCGCCACTGCGCGACGCCATCCGCGACGCGCTCCTGCTCGCCGGTGCTGCGACGGCGGACCAGATCGCCCGGTCGCCCGTCGTGGCCGTCATCGACGGCTTCGTCGCCGTCGACCTCCAGCTCACCGGCGAGATCAGGATGCCCGCCGGGCTGTTCCAGAAGCTGAACCCCGTCCCGGCGGCCCGGCGGCTCCATGCGGCGTGGCGCGTCGGGCGGTTGCGCAGCGCGTTGGACGGGCTGGCCGAAGACCTCCTCGACCGCGTCGACGCCGACCTGGAAGCGGTGCCGAACGTGGAGGAGCTTACGAGCCGGCAGGTAGTCGCCCTCATCACCCGGGCCCGGGAGATGCTGAAGTCGCTGCACGCCCACGAGGTCCTCATCGGACTGCTCACCGACCGGGGAGAGAGCCGCATGACCTCGGCGTCGGTGGCGCTGCGGGTCCTGGCCGAGGCCCGCCAGGACGGGGTCGCCGACGCCGATATCAAGACCCGGAGCCCGGTCGTGCTCGCCCTCACCGCGCCGCGCGTCGCCGCAGACACCGACCTCCCGCCCAGCGCGGCGACGCCCGACATCGCCCAGGGCGGCCAGCGGTCCAGCGATGCCGCCATTCTGCGCGAGGCGCTCCGGCTGCGGGCGCGGTGGGTCCAGGAGCTCACCGGGCGCGCCGCGTGGCTGCTCGGTGTCCGGCTGACCGCAGCCGGCGCCATCGGCCAGCCGGGACACGTGCGGTCCCTCTCTCTGGACGAGGTCGAGGCCGTCGTCACCTACCGCGCCGTCCCGGTTGGCGCGCTCCTCTCCGCCGTCGAGGAGCCGCCGTCTCGGCCCCTGCCCGCATGCTTCCAGATCTCCGATCTCGGGCGC
>JAIVIH010000381.1 GCA_020200615.1 Actinomycetota bacterium
GATGTAGACGTCCTTGAGGTTGAGCTGATCGAAGGCCACGCCCGCGTAGGGCTGGAACTTGGCCAGACACTGGGGGTTGGCGTACCGCACGAGGGCGTCCATTCCCGGGAAGGGGGCGTCGGCGCCGTCCGGGTGGTCCAGAATGGCGAAGACCTCGAGGTCGTGCTCCTGGTCGCAGGGCACGGTCTCGACGTTGTTGAACCGACCCGACGGCTGCTCGAAGCAATCTCCCACCTTGAGGTCGGAGTACTTGACGCCGCCCTCGTCGACCGCGTTGCTCAGGATCTGCCCTCCCCCGATGAGCAGGATGGCGAGGAGCACGGCTCCCCCGGCGATGATGGCGACGAGTTTGACCTTGCTCCCGCTCCGCTTCTCCTTGGGCTGGTCCGGGCGCGGAGGCGCCGGTGCTGAAGGCGGGGGAGGCGGGGGCGAAGGTGGAGGCGGAGGCGGAGCCTGCGTCGGGGTGAAGGTCGAGGCCGACCCGCCAGGAGCCGGCGGTGAGTCCATATCGCTACTGGGGCGCCACGGCGGCGGCTCGGAAACGAGGGTCGGCTCCGACTCTCCGCCCCTTTGGCCACCGGCGTCGGAGGGCTCGGGAGGAGGCGGCGGTGGTGGCTCGTAAGCGCGCGTCTCCGTGCCGGCGCCGGAAAGACCGGACCCCCTCGACGAGCCTCGGTCCCACCCCTCTTGCTCCGCCTGGGCCGCGGCCTGGGCCAGCATGGCCTTGATCGAGCGGGGCTCCTCAGCCGGAGGTTCCTCAGCCGGAGGTTCCTCGGCCGGAGGTTCCTCGCTGGTCGTTCGAGCTGACGCCGCCCTGCGTGGGCGGCCCGACGTGGCCGGCCGGGGGCGGGCTCGCCGAACCGGGGCGTCGGCCTCGGGCTCGGTCGTCTCGTCGGGATCGAACCTGACGGGATCGGACAGCTCGACCAGCTCAGCGTCGACGACCTCCACCTCGGCTTCCGAGGTGAGGACCGCCTCCGGCGAACGACGGCCGCTCTTTCTGGGCGCCGGTGCCTTCCTGGCACGGGTTCCGCTTACGGCCCCCGTGGCCTTCTTGGTGGCCTTGGTGGCCTTGGTGGCCTTGGTGGCCTTGACCGCCTTCGTGCCCTTCGTGCCCTTCGTGGCCTTGGTGGCCTTGGTGGCCTCTCCCGCCCTACTGTGGAGGCACGACTTCACCTGCCCCCCTTTCGTCGGCCATCCAGACGCCGATTGAGCTTGTCCGCAGCCGGTATGCGACGGCGGAGGCATCGACCGCGCTCGGTCGCCGGCGCCTGAACCGGCCCCTCACCCTGTCCGAGAAGATTCTGTTCAACCACCTGGCCGACCCCGAAAACCAGGCCCTGGAGCGGGGGCGCTCGTACGCCGAGTTCCGGGTGGATCGCGTAGCCATGCAGGACGCCACTGCGCAGATGGCGCTGCTCCAGTTCATGTCCGCCGGGCTCCCCCACGTCCAGGTGCCGACCACGGTCCACTGCGACCACCTGATTCAGGCCCGGGTCGGCGCCGACGCCGATCTGGCCACCGCCGAGGACGTGAACCGGGAGGTGTACGACTTCCTGCGCACCGCTTCCGCCCGCTACGGGATCGGCTTCTGGAAGCCGGGCTCGGGGATCATCCACCAGGTCGTCCTGGAGCACTACGCCTTCCCCGGAGGGATGCTGGTCGGTACCGACAGTCACACTCCCAACGCCGGAGGGCTGGCCATGGTGGCGGTGGGCGTCGGTGGGGCCGACGCCGTCGACGTCATGACCGGGGGAACCTTCGGTCTTCGCTGGCCCAAGCTCATCGGGGTCTATCTCACGGGGCGCCTGTCGGGCTGGACCTCGGCCAAGGACGTCATCCTCAAGGTCGCCCAGGTCCTGACGGTCAAGGGCGGGACGGGCGCCATCGTCGAGTACTTCGGTCCCGGAGCGGCCACCATCAGCGCCACCGGAAAGGGCACCATCTGCAACATGGGCGCCGAGGTGGGCGCCACGACCTCCGTCTTCGCTCATGACGAGCACGGCGACGCCTACCTCAGGGCCACCGGCCGCTCCGAGCTGGCCGACGCCGCCCGTTCGGCCGCCGACCACCTCCGTCCCGACGACGAGGTCCTGGCCGAGCCGCAGCGCTTCTTCAACCATGTCATCGAGATCGATCTGTCCAGCCTCGAGCCTCACATCGTGGGTCCCCACACGCCCGACCTGGCGCGGCCCGTCTCCGACATGGCCCGCGACGCCCACGCCCACGGGTGGCCGCTCCGCCTCTCGCAGGCGTGCGTGGGCTCGTGCACCAACTCGTCCTACGAGGACATCAGCCGAGCCGCCAGCGTCGCCCGCCAGGCCGCATCGCGTGGCCTGCGAGCCCGCACCCCGCTCCTGGTCACTCCCGGGTCCGAGCAGATCCGGGCCACCATCGAGCGAGACGGGCTTCTGGCCGACCTCGAGTCCATTGGCGCCACCGTCCTGGCCAACGCCTGCGGGCCGTGCATCGGCCAGTGGGCCCGGACGGACATAGTCGAGGGCGAGGCCAACTCGATCATCACGTCCTTCAATCGCAACTTCCCCAAGCGCAACGACGGAAACGCCCACACCCTGGCCTTCATCGGCTCGCCCGAGACCACGGTGGCTTACGCGCTGGCCGGAACGCTCGACTTCAACCCTCTGTCCGACGCCGTGGACGGGATCCGCCTCGAAGAGCCCACCGGGCCCGAGCTGCCAGCGAACGGCTTCGCCGAAGGGGCTTCCGGCTATGAGCCCCCCGCACCCGAGGGCGCGGCGGTCGAGGTCGTCATCCGCCCCGACAGCGACCGGCTGCAACGCCTCGAACCGTTCCCCGCCTGGGACGGAAAGGACTTCACCGAGCTCACGATCCTCCTGAAGGCCAAGGGAAAGTGCACGACCGATCACATCTCCGCCGCCGGTCGGTGGCTGCGGTACCGGGGTCACCTCGAGAACATCAGCGGAAACCTGTTCCTTGGAGCGGTCAACGCCCACACCGGCGAAGCCGGCAGTGGCTGGTGCCGCGTCCATGACGCCACCGAGCCCTTCCCGGAAGTGGCCCGCCACTACCGCGACGAAGGCGTGCCATGGCTCGTGATCGCCGACGAGAACTACGGGGAGGGCTCGTCGCGCGAGCACGCGGCCATGGAGCCCCGGTTCATGGGCTGCCGCGCCGTGATCGTCCGTTCGTTCGCGCGGATCGCGGAGACGAACCTGAAGAAGCAAGGGGTGCTGCCTCTCGCCTTCTCCGATCCGACGACCTACGACCGCATCGGCGTCGACGACCGGATATCCGTCGTCGATCTGGCCGAGCTGGCGCCCGAGAGGCCGGTGCGCTGCCTGCTCCACCACTCCGACGCCGCCGTCGAGGAGTTCTGGTGCAGCCACAGCATGTCCGAGGAACACATCGGCTGGTTCCATGCCGGCAGCGCGCTCAATCTCATCGGCGCCCACTTCCGTTCTCGAGGCGCCTGATCCGGGCTCAAGGGAGTCCGGTAGGTGTTCGCATCTGATAGTGACAGCCCACGGCCCGGGTGGGACTCTTACCCAGATACCACGCACGGGTGCGAAGGGTGGACCAATGAAGCTTCGTCGTGTGTCCCTGCTGTGTGCCGTCCTGGCCGGGCTGGCTCTGCTTCCGTGGAATGCGACTTCGGCTGCGCCTCTGAAGGAACCAGAAGTCGACGCCGCCGTGCAGGTGACGGCCGACCCCAGCTCCGGTCGCGGCCACGCCGTCCCGGTGCTCGCCGTCCATCCCGACGAACCCCAGACGCTGGCCCTGGCCGAGGGCGAGGCGTACTCGTCCCGATGCATGGTGCACATCTCCCGGAACGGCGGGCTGACG
>JAIVIH010000382.1 GCA_020200615.1 Actinomycetota bacterium
CGAAAACCGGCTCTCGCAGCCTTTCGAACATCTCCTCGTCGCCCTTGCTGAACAGCTCGGGCAGCACCCGGTTGACGACCACGGCGGCCAGGTCGACGTTGGTCTCGTCGTGCACCCGCTTGACGAGCTCGATGGTCTCCCGGACGGGCATCTCCTCGGGCGTGGTCACGATCACCAGGCCGGTGGTGGCCGCGTCTCCGAGGATGTCCAGGACCCAGTCCATCTGGTTGCGGATGGACCCCACCCGCACGAGCGAGTTGATGGCCTGGGGGGCGGTGAGCTGGCCCACGACGTGGCCGCTGGCCGGGGCGTCGGCCACCAGGAGGTCGAAGTGCCGCTCCCGCACCTCGTAGGCCAGCTTCCCCACGGTCAGGATCTCCCGGACTCCGGGGGCGGCGGTGGCCACGAAGTCGAAGGCCTTGGCCAGCGGCCCGATCCGGGTGACGCCCGGCACCCGCAGCTGCAGCCGCAGGTACTCGTCGAGCGAGGCCTCCGTGTGCATGGCCATGGCCCACAGCCCGGGCTGCACCTGCCGCGGGGCGAAGCCCACGTTGCTGGTCTCGAGGAACTCAGCCAGGTCGCCCTTGGCGTCGATCTCGCACGCGAGCGTGCGCTTTCCGTGCTGGGCGCCCAGGAGAGCCAGGGCGGCGGCGATGGTGCTCTTGCCGACGCCCCCCTTGCCGGTGACGAACAGGAGGCGCCGCCGCAACAGGTCGGCGGTCACCTCACAGGGCGCTGAAGCCCACCCGGCGCCCCTCGCTGTCGGGGCCGACCTCCACGTAGGCGACTTTGGCCGAGGCGACACCGACCCGGCGACCCTTGCGGTCGGTGAGCCAGAGCATCCCTCCGTCCTCGGCGACCGCCTTGGTGATCTCGGCGACCACCGCGTCCCCGTCCTGGGCGTCGCCCAGCTCGATCTCCAGCTCCTTGGATGAGTACGTCATCCCGATGCGCACTTGCATTTGTCTCCTAGCCCTCGTGTGTGTCCTCTTCGGCGGCGGTTGCGCTGGCGCCCAGCGTAGGTGCCCCTGCCACTTCGCTCAGGGGGCCGCTCGGGCCCGCCCCCCTCTCCGCTTCCGGCCGCCTCTCGTCCCACCGACCCCACTTGGGGGTCCGGCGCAGGACGAAGAGGGTGAAGAGGCACAGCAGGATCGTGATGGTGGCCGTCCACTGGCTCCCGGTGAGGCCGAACCGGCGGACGTCCTCCCTCAGGAAATCCTCGATGATGCGGGCTGTGCCGTGGCCGGCGCCGAACACGAGGATGAGGAACCCGTTGAAACGAGGGCGCCGAGCGAGCCAGAGGAGAACGGCCAGCAGGACGCCGGCCATCAGCATGTCGTACAGGGCCGTCTGGTGGACGACGGCCCCGGCCGTGCGAGACGCGAGTTCGGTCGGGGCACAGGGGGATGACGTCTCCACGCCGACCGGCGGGCACCGGTAGCCCAGGAAGAAGTCCGTGGTCTTGCCCAGGTGGTCGCCCACGACCAGGTCGCCCACCCGGCCGACCATGACGCCCAGGGCCATGCCCGGGGCGGCAGCGTCCATCACCTTCCAGAACGAGAGGCCCGAGGAGCGGATCTTGGGCAGGGCGAAGAGGCAGGGTGAAGAGGGGATAGACGAGGTCGTCGGGAATCCCCCGGGCCCGGGACCGGGGGAGCATGAACCACGCCCCGAGCAGGAAGCCCGCGGCGATACCGATCCCATGGGGGGAAACCGACACCGGGCCCAGGTGGATCCGGACGATCGGGTCGTAGGAGATGGCCCCGAGCACGGACTCTTTCTAGCCTCGGCCGGCAGCCTCAGCGGATCGTGAGCTCCGGACGGTAGACGCGGGCCGCGGCCATGCCCTCGACGCGCTTGGCCAGGGATTCGAAGGCGAGGGCGGGTTCGCCGGCGGGGTCGGTGACCGTGACCGGCGCCCCGATGTCGCCACCCTGCCGGAGGGCGGTGACCAGGGGCACCTGGCCCAGGAGGGGGACCCTCAGCTGGTCGGCCAGAAGCTGGCCGCCGCCCGACCCGAAGATCTCGTACCGGGTGCCGTCGTCGCCCGTGAACCAGCTCATGTTCTCGATCACGCCCCGGACGGCGAGGTTGACCTTCCGAGCGGCGTGGGCCGACCGCTGGGCCACCCGCTGGGCCGCGGGCTGCGGGGTGGTGACGACCAGGACCTCGGCGCGGGGCATGAACTGGGCCATGGACAAAGCGACGTCGCCCGTGCCCGGAGGCATGTCGATCAGCAGATAGTCGGGCTCGCCCCACATCACGTCGGTGAGGAACTGCTCGAGGGCCTTGTGGAGCATGGGCCCCCGCCAGATGACGGGCTGGTCGTCGGGCACGAAGAACCCGGTGGAGATCACCTTCACCCCGTAGGCCACGGGGGGGACGATCATCCGGTCGATGACCACCGGCTCCTGGGTGATCCCGAGCATCTTGGGCACCGAGAAGCCGTAGACGTCCGCGTCCAGGATGGCCACCTCGTGCCCCAGACCGGACAGGGCGATGGCCAGGTTGACGGTGATCGAGGACTTCCCCACGCCGCCCTTTCCGGACGAGAGGCCGAGCACCCGGGTGCGCGAGGAGGGGTCGGAGAAGGGCAGGGGCGGCTTCTCGGCGGCCGGGCCCGGCGCGTGACCGGTGTGCCCGGCGTGACCGTCGCCGCCCTGGACCCGCTCGCGCACCGCCGCTCGCTGGTCGTCGGTCATCACCGTCAGGTCGACCTCGATCTCGCTCACCCCTTCGAGGGCTCCGACGGCCTCCCGTACCAGGCGGTCGATCTCCGCCTTGAGCGGGCATCCGGCCACGGTCAGGGCGATGGTCACGGCCACCGTGCCCCCGTCGATGCGTACGTCCCGCACCATGTCGAGATCGACCACGCTGACGTGGAGCTCGGGGTCTTGCACCGGGCGGAGAGCCTCGATGACCTGGTCACGGGTGGGCATGGCGGGCGGCTCCGATTTCTCCTACGTGGATAGGTAGAATATCGGGGTGGACACCGTTCATCCTCCCGTGTCCCTCACGCCGGAGGAGTTCGCCGCCGGCGTCGCCGCCGCCACCGCCGCCTTCGGCGACCCCACCCGTCGTGAGATCTACCTGTTCGCCCGTGAAGCGACAGCGGGGGTCACGGCCGGGGAGGTGGCCGTGCGCTTCGACCTGCACCCCAACGTGGCTCGTCACCACCTCGACAAGCTGGCCGCCGGCGGGTACGTCGACGTCCAGGTGGAGCGCCAGGAGCACCCCGGCGCCGGCCGTCCGTCCAAGCGCTACCGGGTCAGCGCCAAGCAGACCGGGCTCGAGTTCCCCGCCCGCCGGGACGACCTGCTCATCACGCTCCTGGTCCGCACGCTGCAGATGCTCACCGCGGACGAGGCCGAGCAGATGGCCGAGCAGGTCGGTCTCGAGTACGGCCACACCCTGGCCCTGTCCATGGCGCCGGGCGAGGGGCACCGCTCCTTCCGGGCCGCCCTTCACGCGGTGGCCGATGCCCTCACGGCCCACGGCTTCGCGGCCCACGCCGAGCCCCGCGGCGACAGCCTGGCCATCATCGCCGAGCAGTGCCCGTTCGGCGAGGCCGCCGTCCAGCACCCGGTGATCTGCGCCGTGGACCGGGGCATCATCAAGGGCATGCTGGCCACCCTGTACGGGGACACCGTCCCCGAGACCGCGGCCTCCCGCCCTCGCGGCGACCGGATCTGCGTCACTGTCGTCTGAGCGACCTCGACCCAGGCTGAGCGTTGGCCCGTCACTACCTGGACCACGCGTCGACGTCACCGGCCCGCCCCGAGGTGATCGAGGCCATGCTGCCCTGGCTCGGGGGCGGGGCCGACCCCGGACGGGTCCACACCGAGGGGCGCCTGGCCCGGGCCGCGGTCGAGCAGGCCCGCGAGCAGGTGGCCGTCCTCCTCGGCGCTCGCAGCCGGGAGGTCGTCTTCACCAGCGGGGCCACGGAGGCCATCGCCACCGCCATCTGGGGGGCGGCGTCGAGGGGGCCCCACCAGGTCGTGTCGGCGGTGGAGCACTCCGCCGTCCGGGACGCGGCGGCGCGGTACGACACGACCCTCCTCGGCGTCGACGGGCTGGGCCGCATCCACCCGGCTGAGGTGGACGAAGCCGTCCGCCCCGGTGAGACGGCCGCCGTCCACGTGCAGTGGGGAAACCACGAGGTCGGCACCCTCCAGCCCATCGCCGCCCTGGTCGCCCGCGGCCGGGCCCTCGGCGTCCTCGTCCACGTGGATGCGGCGGCGGCGGCCGGCCACGTGCCCATCGACTTCGACACCCTGGGGGCCGACCTGCTGTCGGTGTCGGCCCACAAGATGGGTGGGCCTCCGGGCGTGGGCGCCCTGCTGGTCCGCCGGGGCCTGCGGCTCCCTCGACGCGGCCACCCGTCTGGACGGGGTCGTGCCCTACGGCGACACCGAGGACCGGTTGCCCCACGTGGTCTGCCTGGGGGTGGCCGGAGTGGAGGCCGAGGCCGTCCTCCTGGGACTCGACCAGGCCGGGGTGGCCGTCCACTCCGGGAGCGCGTGCTCGTCCGAGTCGCTCGAGCCCTCCCCCGTGCTCGAGGCCATGGGCGTGGAAGCCGAGCGGTCGCTTCGCCTTTCGGTCGGCTGGTCCACCACCGAGGCCAACGTCGACGCGTTCTGTGATGCCCTGCCGGGGGTGGTCGAGCGCCTGCGGGGTTTGGCCGGTCATGGGTACGGGACCTCGAGGCCCACGCGGGAAGCGAGATAGCGACGCCCGCCCCGGGGGTAGGTCCGGGACATGTCCACCCCTGATCAACCACCGCCCATCCCCCGAGACCTGGCCGAGGACGAGCCCGATCTCCCCACCGACGCCGAGCTCGAGGCCATCACCCCTCCCTTGCCGCCCGTCGACGACGACCCCATGCCGCCCCTCGCCCCGGTACCCCCCGGTCCCGAGGAAGCGAGCTCGATCGCGGGTGCGCCCACGGCCGGCACGTCCCTCGACGACATGGTGGAGAAGGTCGAGGAGGGCCGGTTTCCCGAGGAGCAGCAGCAACCCTGAGATCCCCCCGACAGGTCCTCAAGTCGGGGGGTGACGGGGCCGATATCCCCTAGAGACCCGGACCGGCTCGCGGAGGGATTTCCGTCCAATGATCGACATCGACCAGCTGGACGCGCAGCTGGAACTTGCCCTGTCAGAGGAAGTTCGGGCCTACATCAAGCCCCTCGTGCGGGAGCCCGAACCCACCGCGGAACCCGAACCCACCCCGGAGCCGCAGGCGGCGCAACCGCCTTCGCCTCGACCCTCACCCTCGCCGGCGCTGGCCCCTGAGAGCCCGCCCGAGCC
>JAIVIH010000136.1 GCA_020200615.1 Actinomycetota bacterium
GTGGGGCGGCCTCGGGGAGTGGTCGATCATGTGGACGGAGTACTACGGCCCGCCGATCACCCGGTGCACGGACCTCCTCTACTCCAGCGTCGTGTTCTCCACGCCGGCAGCCGACCACGGCGTTCCGCCCGTGCGTTGGAATGACCACCTCGGAGACGGGACGTGCGAGAACTCGCGGATCACGCGGGTGAACGGCGGTGTGCGTCACGAGGTGGGTCGTCCAGCGGATAGGCCACCCTCTGGGCCGGGAGATGGCCCCGAGTAACCTCAGAGGCGTGGCGCCCTACGACATCCGGGTCTTCGGCGACCCCGTCCTCCGGCATCCGGCCGAGACGGTCGACGAGATCGACGCCGATCTCCTGCGCCTGGCCGACGACATGCTGGTGACCATGTACGAGGCGCCCGGAGTCGGCCTGGCCGCCCCCCAGATCGGGGTGCAGAAGCGCCTGTTCGTCTACGACATCGGCGATGGCCCCTTCGCCGTGGTCAACCCGACCATCGCCGAGCGGGCCGACGAGTGGACCTACGAGGAGGGGTGCCTTTCCGTCCCGGGCCTGGCCTGGCCCATCTCCCGCGCCGCCCGCGTCCGGCTCACGGGATGGGACCTGGAAGGCCGGGAGCTCGACATCGAGGCCGATGACCTCCTGGCTCGGGTGTACCAGCACGAGGTCGACCACCTGGACGGGATCCTCCTGCTCGAGCGCCTCGACAAGGGCCAGCGCAAGCAGGCCATGCGCACGCTCCGGAACCGGTCCCTCGGGCTCACGGTCGACACGGGACGAGCGGAGGCCCCCGGCCGGGTGGGGCGGGCCTGAGACTCGTCTTCCTGGGCACCCCCGAGGTGGCCGTCGCGCCCCTGCGGGGGCTGGTGGACGCTGGTCACGAGGTCGCCCTCGTCGTGTCCCAGCCCGATCGTCGCCGGGGCCGCGGCGCTGACCTCCAGCCCAGCCCGGTGAAGGCGGCCGCCCAGGAACTCGGTTTGCCCGTTACCGACCGGGTCGACGACGTGGTGGCGCTGGGCGCCGATCTCGGGGTGGTGGTGGCCTACGGGAAGTTGATCCGGCCCCACGTGCTCGACGTGCTCCCGATGATTAACGTGCACTTCTCCCTGTTGCCCCGCTGGAGGGGCGCCGCCCCGGTGGAGCGGGCCATCCTGGCCGGTGACGAGCGGACGGGGGTGTGCATCATGGGCCTGGAGGAGGGCCTCGACACCGGCCCCGTGTACGCATGCGAAGAAGTGCCCATCGAGCCGGAGCAGACGGCGGAGGAACTGCGAGCGGAGCTCACCGAGGCGGGAACGCGGCTGCTGGTGGGGCTCCTGGCCGACGGACTGCCCGAGCCGCAGCCCCAGGTGGGCGAGCCGACGTACGCGGCCAAGCTCGAGCCCGTCGACCACCACCTCGACTGGTCGGCTCCCGCCCACCACCTTCACCGGGTGGTGCGGCTGGGACAGGCGTGGACGACGTTCCGGGGTCGCCGCCTCAAAGTGCTGCGGAGCCGGCTGGTGGGCGATGGTGGGGACGTGACGCTGGAACCGGGTGCGCTGGACGCGGGCAGCCTGCGGGTGGGGACCGGCGAGGGACAGCTCGAGCTGGTCAAGGTGCAGCCCGAGGGGCGCGGGCCTCAGGCCGCGGCCGCGTGGCGTAACGGCGCTCGGCCCACCGCCGCCGAGCGGCTGGGAGGCTGAGTGTCCGAGCAGAGCCCACGCCTGCGGGCGAAGGTGCTGACCGTCTCCGACGGCGTGGTGGGCGGAACCCGTCAGGATCGGTCGGGGGCGGCGCTGGCCGAGGTCCTTCGCGGCGGGGGCTGGGAGGTCGTCGATCGCTGGGCCGTGGCCGACGGGGTGGAGTCGGTCGCCCGGGCGCTGGAGGAGCTCTGCTCGGGCTTCGGTGGGCTGGTGGTCACCACCGGGGGCACCGGTTTCTCGCCCCGCGATCTCACCCCCGAGGGGACCCTCGAAGTGCTGGACCGTCAGGCTCCGGGCCTGGCCGAGGCCATGCGGGCCGCCAATCCCGACAAGGCCCGGCTGTCCCGTGCCGTCGCCGGAACCCTGGGACGGTGCATCGTCCTGAACACCCCGGGCTCGACGCCGGGGGCAGTCGAGTGCCTGGAAGCGGTGCTGGACGTCCTGCCCCACGCCGTCGCCCTCCTCACCGAGCAGCCGACCGAGCACCCGAAGTGACGCGCGGCGCGGAGGAGCGAGCCATGCGTAGGGCGATGGAGCTGGGTGCGTCGGTCCGGGCCCTGACCTCGCCCAACCCGTGGGTGGGATGCGTGATCGAGCCCGGCGGGTTCGAAGGGGCGACGCAGGCGGCAGGCAAGTCCCACGCCGAAGGGGTGGCCCTGGCTGCGGCGGGAGAGCACGCTCGAGGGGCCACGCTCGTCACCACCCTGGAGCCTTGCGTTCACCACGGCCGGACGCCGCCCTGTGCCGAGACCATCGTGGCCGCCGCGATCCGGAGGGTGGTGGTGGCCGTGGAGGATCCGGACGAGCGGGTGCGCGGCGCCGGCGTCGCCGCCCTCCGCCAGGCGGGGGTGGACGTGGAGGTGGGCTTGTGCGCCAACGAGGTGCGGGTGCAACTGGCCCCCTACCTCAAGCAGCGGGCCACGGGACGGCCGTGGGTGATCGTGAAGCTGGCCGCGACCCTGGATGGCCGCGTGGCTGCGCCCGACGGCGGCAGCCGCTGGATAACGGGCGAGAGGGCTCGGGAGGACGCCCACCGGCTGCGGGGCGAGAGCGACGCCGTGCTCGTGGGGGCGGGCACCGTGCGCGCCGACGACCCCGAGCTGACGGCACGGGGCGACTGGCTGACGCCGGGTCACCGGCAACCGCAGCGGGTGGTCCTGGGCCATGCCCCGGCCGGCGCCCGGGTGCAGCCTGCGCTCGAGCTGGAAGGCGACCTGGGAAACGTGCTGGACGACCTCGGCCGGAGGGGGATCCTCCAGCTC
>JAIVIH010000383.1 GCA_020200615.1 Actinomycetota bacterium
GCAGCGAACCGCTGGCCCAAGGGGCGTGGGTTGCCCTCGGGGCGGCGGCCTCCTCGCTGGCCCACGGCGCGGTGACCTCCAACCTGGTCGCACCCGGACGCCAGTGGGCCGTGCTCGCCCTCTACGGCCTGGCCACCGCCTCCGCCTTCACGTTCATGTTCGCCGCCCTGGCCAGGCTGGGCCCCAGCCGCACAGCCGTGGCCCTGACCCTGGAGGCGTTCTCGGCCGTCGCCCTGGGCGCGGTTTTCCTGGACGAGACCCTCGCCCCATCGCAGCTCGTCGGGGGCCTGGCCATCCTCGCTGCGACGGTCACCATCGCTCGCTCCCGCCGCCACGCAGCGCCGGCGCCGCCCGAGGCACCCGTCCCGCCGGCCGACTCGCCGGGCCCGCCCGCGACCTCCGCCAGCTCTGACAACCTTGGCCGATGAAGTACGACGTCCTGATCGTGGGTGGCGGGTTCGGGGGGGCCACCGTGGCCAAGCGCCTGGAGCGCCTACTGGGGGAGCGGCAGGCCCGGGTCCTGGTGGTCGCAGCCGAGAACTTCTTCCTGTTCTCGCCTCTTCTGCCCGAGGCGGCCGCCGGCACCATCGAGCCCCGGCACGCGGTGATTCCCCTCCGGGAGATGCTGCGCCGCACCTCCCTGCTGGTGGGGGAGGTCGTCTCGCTCGACATCGCGGGGCGCACAGCCGTCGTCAGGGATGCCGGCGGCGAGGATCACGAGATGCAGTTCGGCACCGTCGTCCTCTCCCCGGGTTCGACTCCCACCGTGATCCCCATCCCCGGCCTGATGGAGAACGCGGTGGGGTTCAAGACCCTGCCTGACGCCATCTGGCTGAGGAACCGCGTCCTGCGCCAGCTCGAGGCGGCCGAGGCCATGGCTGACCCTGCCCGCCGCCGCGAGCTCCTGACCTTCACCTTCGTGGGCGGGGGCTACGCGGGCGTGGAGGCTCTGGCCGAGCTGGAGTCCTTCGCCCGGGACGCCCTGCGCACCTACGCCGGCGTCGGCCTCGCCGACTTCCGCTGGGTCCTGGTGGAAGCGCGCGACTCGCTCCTCCCCGGCCTCGACGAGAGGCTGGCCCGCTACAGCGAACGGACACTGCGCAACCGGGCTGTCGAGATCCACCTCGGCACTCGGATGATGAGCTGCGAGGACCGAAAGGTGGTGCTGTCCAACGACGACGTCCCCCCGTACGTGTCGGAGACGATCGTCTGGGCCGCCGGCCAGCGCCCCTCGCCCCTCCTGCGCACTCTGGGGCTTCCCACCGACGACCAGCACCGTCTCGTGGTAGACGACCACCTGCGGGTCGACGGCCGCTCCGACGTGTTCGCCATCGGCGACGCCGCCGCCGTGCCCGACCCCGACGGGGGCATCTGCCCGGCGACGGCCCAGCACGCCCTGCGCCAGGGCTACGCCTGCGCCGTCAACGTGGCGGCCACGCTGGGCGTCGGCTCCCCCGCCCCCTTCCGCTACCGCAACCGCGGGCTGGCCGTGACCCTCGGCAAGAACCAGGGGACGGCCCAGGTGCGGCAGTTCACGTTCACCGGGCCGCTGGCGTGGTGGATGGGCCGCTCCTACCACCTGATCATGATGCCGGGCATGGCCCGCAAGGTCCGCGTCGTCACCGACTGGACCATCTCTCTCGCCTTCCCCCGGGACCTCTCTCAGCTGGGGAACCTGGGCCGGCCCTCCCCGCTCAGCTCCTCGACGACCGGTTGAGAGACCCGACGATCGCGGCAATTATGGCGATCACCACGGCCACGCCCAGCAACCACCGCAAGGCGCTGAGCACCAGTCCCAGCACCGAGACGATCAGGAACAGCACGATCAGGGCGAAGACGATGCGCATGCCCGTTCACGCTAATCCCGGCGGTCCCGGAAATCCTCGGCGATGCTGTGGGAGTGACTACTTCCATCGCCGTCTTCGTCTTCCCCGGAGCGGAGGAGCTCGACTTCGTCGGACCGTGGGAGGTGCTGCGGGCGTGGCAACGGTTGCAGCCTGAAGGGACGGCCCACGTCTTCACCGTCGCCTCCGAGGACGGGGTGATCGAGTGCGCCCGAGGGCTCCGCGTCCTCGCCGACCACACGTGGGAGACGGCTCCGCCCATCGACGTCCTCGTTTACCCCGGGGGTGTGGGTACGCGCCGGCACCTGGGCGACGAGCGCATCCGCAGCTGGGTCCGGGACGTGGCCCAGCGGGGGGCGTTGATGACCAGCGTGTGTACCGGGTCGCTCGTCTTCGCCGACGCCGGCCTGCTCGACGGCCGGCCTGCGACCACCCACTGGGGCTCGCTCGAGGACCTGCGCTCGCTGGGAACGGAGATCGACGTGCGGCCTGACGACCGCTACGTGGACACGGGCGACATCATCACCGCGTCAGGGGTTTCGGCCGGCATCGACATGGCTCTCCACCTGGTGCGCCGCCTGGGGTCGGAGGAGCAGGCCCGCCAGGTGCGCCGCTACATCCAGTACGACCCCCAACCGCCGGTGTGAGGGCAGGCAGGCGGCCGAGAGCGGGGGACGCTTAGCGGTCCGAGACCAGGCGCAGGACGTACCAGAACAGAAGCATCACGGAAGCGAACAGCTGCACCGACGCGCCGACGTAGGCGTCGGACGGGTATTGCCGCATGATCACCTGGGTCTGGTACAGGATCGACGCGCCGGCCAGAGCGATCATGGCCACCGAGAACCACACACCCAGGGCGAAGCCGAAGAGGACGGCGGCGCCGATCAGCACGAGGGCGCTCACCCCACCCCAGAGCAGCATCGGCCGCAGGAACGACAGGTCCTTGCGGGTGGTGAAGGCGACGACGCTGAGGCCGACGAAGCCGGCGGCGGTGATCACCGCTGCGGCCCAGACCGACGTGCCGTCGTCCCGGACGTTGAACACCAGGTGCAGGAAGGGGGCGAAGATCAGGGCCTCGGCCGCGGCC
>JAIVIH010000384.1 GCA_020200615.1 Actinomycetota bacterium
GATCGAGGTCGACTCATGGACCCTCATCCCCTTCGCCGGCGACCGCATCCTTCTTTGTAGCGACGGGCTGACCAACGAGGTGGCGGCCGACCGCATCGCCTCCACCCTCCGCCAGTACAACGATCCCCAGGAGGTGGCCCGAGACCTGGTCCGCCAGGCCCGGGCCCACGGTGGGAACGACAACATCACCGTCGTGGTGGTCGACGTCGTGGATGACGGAGGCCGGGCCGAGCGGGCGTCGGCTGCCCTGGGTCGCGAGGGCTCGGCCCCCGCTCCGGCGGCGTCCCCCACCCGAACTCCAACCGGCGACGTCGCGGGTGAAGGCGGGCGTAGTGGAACCGGGGCGACCCGCGGCTCGACGTCCGCGTCGGCGACCGCCACCCCTGACGCGGGATCCCTTCGCGGCGGGCCGCGCCAGACCGGGGTCGAGCAGCCGGCGGCGGCTCGTCGGACCCCACCGGCCGCCCCTGATCCCGCCCCGAAACGGAGGGTGCGTCCCCGCCGGTTCACATGGCGGGTTGCCTTGTTCCTGGCTGTCTTCCTCGCCGTGCTCGGGCTGGGTGCGGCCAGCATCGTCTGGTATGCCCAGGGCTCCTACTTCGTGGGGATCGACGGGAACCAGGTGGCCGTCTTCAAGGGCAGGCCGGGCGGTTTCCTCTGGTTCGAGCCTGAGCTGGTGGAGCGCAAGAACATCACCGTCGAGCAAATCCTCCCGGCGGCGGTGGACGACCTCAGGGCGGGGAAGGAGGAAGCCTCCAAGGCCGACGCCGACCGGTACGTCAACAACCTGCAGCAGGAGGCGAACGAGCGACGGCGCACGCAGAACGCGGGGGCCACCTCGACGAGCGCGCCGCCGGGACCGGGCACACCGTGATGCGGTCCGGGGTCATGCAGGTGGTCCGCCGCAACACGGAGTTGTGGCTGGTGCTCATCGCCGGGCTGCTGACCGCCGCCGGCTACGTGCTCGCCGGGCTAGGCCAGAGCGCTTCCGTCCCCGCCAACCTCACGCCCTTCCTCCTGGTCATCCTCAGCCTCCTGGCCGCAGCCCACCTCGCCACGCGGGCCCTGGCCCCGGGCGCCGACGGGATCCTCCTCCCGCTGGCCGGGCTCCTCAACGGCATCGGCTACGTGTTCATCGTCCGCCTCGACCGCGACCTGGCCGGCCTCCAGGCCGTCTGGACCGCGGTCGGCGTGGGCGCGTTCATCGCCACCCTTGCCCTCGTCCGGCGCACGCGGGACGTGGAGCGTTACCGGTACACGTTCGCCCTCATCGGGCTCGGTCTCCTCCTTATGCCCCTGCTCCCGGGCCTCGGCCAGACCATCAACGGCGCCCGGCTGTGGGTGACGATCGGTCCGATGAACTTCCAGCCCGGGGAACTGGCCAAGATCGCCCTCTGCATCTTCATGGCCTCCTACCTCGTCGAGAAGGGGCAACTCCTTTCCTATGCCCGCCTGCGCATCGGGCCCATTCCCTTCCCCGACCTCAAGCACTACGGCCCCTTGGTCCTCGCCTGGGGCGCGTCCCTCGTGGTCATGATCTTCGAGAAGGACCTGGGCTCGTCGCTTCTGTTCTTCGCCCTGTTCATCATCCTGCTGTGGGTGGCCACCGGGCGGGGCGCCTACCTGTTCCTCGGCGGCCTCCTGTTCGCGGTCGGCTCGTACTTCACGTGGAGCGCCTTCGACCACGTGAAGTCGCGCGTGGCGATCTGGCTCAACCCGTGGCCCGTTGCCAACGAGGCCGGCTACCAGGTGGTCCAGGCCGCGTTCGCGTTCGCCGCCGGAGGGTTCTCGGGGACGAACCTGGCCCAGGGCAGCCCCGACCGGATCCCGGCCGTAACCACCGACTTCACCTTCGCCGCCATCGGCGAGGAGCTGGGCCTGCTGGGCACCACCGCCATCCTCATCGCCTTCCTGCTCATGGTCGGGGCCGGGCTCAGGATCGCCATACGGGCGGAACCGCCGTTCGAGAAGCTCCTGGCCGCCGGGCTCACCACCATCCTCGGCGTGCAGACGTTCATCATCCTGGCCGGCGTCACCCGCCTGGTTCCCCTCACCGGGATCACCCTGCCCTTCGTCTCCTACGGAGGTTCGTCCCTCTTGTCGAACTACGTCCTCCTCGCCCTCCTGCTGCGGATATCCGACGATCAGACCAGCCGGGAGCAGGCCCAGGCCGAGGCCATGAACCAGACCCACGTGGGAGCGGCGTGAACCGTCAGATCCGGGGCCTGGGGATCGCCCTAATGGTGCTCTTCGGGGCCCTGTTCATCCAGGTCAACTACCTCCAGATCCTGAAGGCGGACGACCTCAATGACCACCCGAGCAACACGCGGGCCATCGTGCGCGACTTCTCCCGTCCCCGCGGGATCGTCCAGACGTCGGACGGGGTGCTCCTGGCCCGGTCGACGCCGACCGACGACGAGTTCGAGCGGCTGCGGGAGTACCCCGAGGGGGATTTGTTCTCCCACCTCACCGGCTTCTTCTCGTTCACCTATGGCGCCGAAGGCGTCGAGCGCACCTACAACGAGGAGCTCGTCGGGCGCGACCAGAAGCTGGAGAAGCTCTCGGACCTGCTGGTGAAGAAGGAACGGACGGGCGACGTCACCCTCACCGTCTCCAAGCGCCTCCAGCAGCTGGCCGTCGAGCAGCTTGCCGACCGCAAGGGGGCGGTGGTGGCGGTCGAACCGAGCACGGGCGCCATCCTGGCCATGGCCGACTTCCCCCGGTACGACCCCAACCCGCTGTCCAGCCACGACACCAAGGCCGCCAAAGAGGCCTATGACGCCCTCAACGCCGACCCCGAGAAGCCGCTGCTGTCACGCGCCTACCGCGAGCGGTACTTCCCGGGATCGGCGTTCAAGGTGGTCACCGCGTCGGCCGCGCTGGCCACGGGCGTGGCCACCACCAGTTCGCCCGTCTATCCCACTCTGACC
>JAIVIH010000385.1 GCA_020200615.1 Actinomycetota bacterium
GCCTTGGTCGACGGCGACGAGGGGCCGACCACGACGAACGGCTCCCCGTCGTAGGCCTCGGCCAGGATGCCGAGCAGGTCGTCGGTCGAGGCCGCACCTGCGGGGCGGGCATAGCAGGTGGCCAGGATCCCGCGGGTCATGGGCGCCAGGTGGGGCGTGAACAGCACCTGCGCCCCGGTGACCTGCTCGATCTCGGGGGTGTGACGATGGTCGAGCAGACCGTAGGCCACGAAGTCCTCATTGGCCGCGCCGAAGTGGCTGGTCGCCTTCAATCCCCGTCCCGCGCCAGACACGCCGCTGGCCGCATCCACGACGACTCCGTGGGCCTGGATGACACCCGCCCGGACGAGGGGCGTGAGGGCCAGGGCCGCAGCCGTCGGGTAACAGCCGGCGGAAGCCACGCCGTCGGCCTTGGTGATCGCCTCCCGGTTCAGCTCGGGAAGCCCGTAGGCCAGCCGGCCCAGCAGCTCGGGGGCCATGTGCGGCTCCCCGTACCAGCGTTCGTAGGCCGTGGGGTCGAGCAACCGGAAGTCGGCGGCCAGGTCCACGAGCGGGCGGCCGCTGTCGAGAAGCTCCGGCACCAGCCGCTGGGAGGCACCGTGGGGAAGGGCCAGGAAGACCAGGTCGACGTCGTCGGCGAGAGCCGGGTCGTAGGTCAGGTAGGCCATGTCGGGATACGCCGTCGACAGGCTCGGGTAGAGGGCGGTGACGGCGATGCCGGCCGACGTGTCGGCCGACGCCCAGACCACCTCCAGGTCGGGGTGGCCGTGACAGAGGCGGAGTAGCTCGGCGCCGGTGTACCCGGAGCCGCCAATGATCCCGATGCCCGGCATCCGTCGATGATACGACCACCTGCATTACTATGCAAACGCAAAGGCCGGGCGGGCGGCTCAGATCAGGCGACGCTCCGTGGCCCAGCGGGTGAGGTCGTGGCGGTTGGACAGCTGCAGCTTGTGGAGGACGGACGACACGTGGCTCTCCACCGTGCGGGCCGAGATCACCAGCTCCTGGGCGATGGCCTTGTACGGGTACCCGCGCGCGATCAGGCGCAGCACCTCCTGCTCCCGGGTCGTCAGCAGGTCGAGGTCGGGGTCGGCCGAGGGCCCGGGGCTGGCGGCGAAGGCGTCCAGCACGAACCCCGCGAGCCGGCGGGAGAAGACCACGTCCCCGTCGGCCACCCGGCGGATGGCGTCGGCCAGCTCGGGCCCGGAGATGGTCTTGGTCACGTAACCCCGGGCCCCGGCCCGGATCACGCCGATGACGTCCTCGGCCGCGTCGGAGACGGACAGGGCGAGGAAGCGCACTTCGGGGGCGGTGGGCGCCACCCGCTGGACCACGGCCCGGCCGCCGCCGTCCGGGAGGTGGACGTCGAGCAGGACCACATCCGGCCGGCGCTCGAGAATCATCTCCACGGCGGCGTCGACCACCGAGGCTTCGCCGACCACGTCCACCGCGTCACCCAGCTCGGCCCGCACCCCGGACCGGAACAGCTCGTGGTCGTCGACCAGGAAGACGCTCGGTCGGGCCTTGGTCATCGCCCCTCCGCCGTCATCCGCAGCTCCACCTCCGTCCCCTCCCCGGGTGCCGTCCGCACCACTGCCGTCCCGCCCTGGCGGGCCATCCGCTCGACGATCGACTCCGTCACCCCGTGGCGGTCGGGGGCGACGTGTTCGAGATCGAACCCCTTGCCCCAGTCCCGCACGTAGACGGACACGTCGCGGTCGCGCACCTCGGCATAGACCGACACCGCCGTCTCGCCCGACCACTTGGCGGCGTTGACCATCCCCTCCCGTGCCGCCGCGACCAGTGCCCGGAGCCGGTCGTCCAGGGGCAGGTCGCCCACGGCGACGGTGTCGATGCTCACGCCGTGCATCCCCTCGACCTCCTCCCCCGCCCGTTGGAGGGCGGAAGCGAGAGTGTCGGCTACCGCCCCCTCCTGTTCGGGGTCGTACAGCCAGCCTCTTAGCTCACGCTCCTGACGGCGGGCCATGGTCACCACGGCCCTGGGGTCCTCGGCGTTTCGCTGGATCAGGGCCAGGGTCTGCAGCACGGAGTCGTGCAGGTGGGCGGCCACCTCGGCCCTCTCCTCGGACCGGATCCGCTCCCGGCGCTCCCGAGCCAGGTCGCGCCCCATCCGCAGCCACCACGGACCGGTGATCAGGGCCAGCCCGGCGACGATCCCGGTGCTGGCCAGGAATCCCTGGCGCACAGCGGAGAAGGCTTCGCTGGCGGCCAGGAACGCCCCCACCCCGCTCACCACGAAGGCCACGCCCAGCACGACCCGGGCCAGGGCCGCCCGGCGTGACCGGAGGTCGAGCGTGGGCGCGCCCGGCCGGGGCAACCGGTCGACCACCCGGAGCAGGGACGGGCGGTCGTCGTCCCCCGCCTGTCGCCAGATCACGGTGAGGCCGACGCCGGCCAGGAGCACGGGCCAGACGAGGACGTCGCTGAACCAGATCCCCGTGGAACGCACGAGGAGGAGCACCCCAAGCATGATCGACCCGATGGCGAGGACCTGGGCGACGTCGGTCCCCGAATCGTGCGCGGCGGCGGCCCCGATCCGACCGTCCGCTTCCCCGGCCTCGTCCTCGGCCGGCAGCATGATCCAGGCCAGCAGGTACAGCAGCGCCCCCGTTCCCCCTGCCACAGTGAGGACCACGGCCGCCACCCTCACCACCAGCGGATCCAGGCCCAGGGCGCGGGCGACGCCTCCGCAGACCCCGGCCAGCACCCGGTCGCTCTTGCGGCGCGTGAGACGGACGGCCGGCCGCCGGCCGCTCTCTCCGCCGGCCACAGACGTCTCGCCGCTCACCTCGCCGATGATCCCATGGGCGGGCATCCCCGACCACGGGGCGGGCTCCCTACCTTGCCCTCCGTACACCTCCGGGATCGTTCCGGGACATCCCGGATGGAAGC
>JAIVIH010000137.1 GCA_020200615.1 Actinomycetota bacterium
GCTGCCGATGTTGCCGTCGATCCACTCCACCCGGGCCTCGGTCTCCGCCCGGGCCCGCTTGGTGACCAGGTTGTAGACGTTGGTCGACCAGTTCTGGATGGTGGTGTAGGTGATGTGGGCGCTAGGCTTGGCGATCAGCTCGACCACGGCCGAGTGGAGGGAGTCGGTGCTGTACACAGGGGCCGAGCAGCCCTCGATGTAGTGAACCGTGGAGCCCTCGTCGGCGATGATCAGGGTCCGCTCGAACTGGCCCATGTTCTCGGCGTTGATCCGGAAGTAGGCCTGCAGCGGCATCTCCACGTCGACGCCCGGCGGCACGTAGATGAAAGACCCTCCCGACCACACGGCCGAGTTGAGGGCGGCGAACTTGTTGTCTCCGGGGGGGATGACGGTGCCGAAGTACTGCTTGAGGATCTCCGGGTGCTCGCGGAGGGCACTGTCCATGTCCATGAACAGGACACCCTGGGCCTCCAGGTCGTCGCGGTTCTTGTGGTAGACGACCTCGGACTCGTACTGGGCGGTGACGCCGGCCAGGTACTTGCGCTCGGCCTCGGGGATGCCCAGCTTCTCGTAGGTCTGCTTGACCGAGTCGGGCAGCTGGTCCCACGCGTCGACCTGGTGGTCGGTGGGCTTGATGTAGTAGTAGATGTCCTGAAAGTCCAGGTCAGGCATGTTGACCGCGAACCACGGAGCCATGGGCTTCTTGTTGAAGATGCGGAAGGACCGGAGCCGGAACTGGCGCATCCAGTCGGGCTCACCCTTCATCCACGACATCTCCGAGATGATGTCCTCGTTCAGGCCCTTCTTGGGCTTGAAGATGTAGTCCTCGGTGGGGTCGATCCACCCAAGCTGGTAACGCCCCAGATCGAGTTCAGTGGTGGCCATCAGGGCATCAGCTCCATCACGCGATCAAGCGTCGAGAGGGATTTCTCCTACGTAGATAGTAACAAATCCCCTGGACCCGATCATCCCGGTCACCCGCCCCGACCAGCGGCGGCGGCCTCGGCCGCCCGCTCCACCAGCTGGCGGAAGAGGCCCTGTTGCTCGGGGGCGTCCTCCAGCAGCTCGGGGTGCCACTGCACGGCCACCACGTGCGGACTTCCCGGGAGCTCGATGGCCTCGATGGTGTCGTCCTCGGCCCACGCCACCGGGCGGGTGCCGGGGGCGGCCTCGAACACGGCCTGGTGGTGGAGGGAGTTCACGTGCACCTCGGTGCACCCGAGAGCCTCGGCCAGGTGGCTGTCGGGCTCCACCTTGACCACGTGGACGCCCTCGTGCCAGTGGTCGATGCGGTCGTGGTTCTGGCCCGTGACCGCGGGGACGTGCTGGACCAGCGACCCCCCGAGGACGACGTTGAGCACCTGCATCCCCCGGCACGTGGCCAGCACGGGCACGTTGGTGGCCATGGCTGCCTCGAGCAGCCGGAAGTCGAAGGCGTCGCGCAGGGGGTCGACGCTGCGGGTCTCGGCCACGGGCTTGGCGTGGTAGCGGGACGGCTGGACGTCTCCCCCGCCGGTGACCAGGAGGCCGTGGACGGCGGCCAGGGCCTCGGGGGCGTCGTCGGGCTCGATGATGGGCAGGATGACGGGCACCCCGCCGGCCCGGACCACGCTCTCGACGTAGTGCCGGGAGCTGGTGTGGAGCAGGGTCGGCCCCGTGGCCGTCTGCACGACCCGGGGGAAGGCGGAGATGCCGATGACCGGGCGCATGATGCCCTCCAGGCTACGGCCCTCGGCCTGGCTACCTGAAGAGCTCTGCGAGCAGCTCGACGAGGGCGTCGAGGTCGCCCGGCTCCTCGCCGGTGAGGGTGAAGACGGCGGCCCGGGCGCCGGGGATGGCCTGCAGTTCGGCGGCCAGGCGTCCGGCGGCGGGTTCGTCGCCGCCGGCCACGAGGACCACGCTGGCCCCCTCGGCCGCCAGCCGCCGGGCGACGGCCTCGGCTGTCGTGGTGGCGCCCGCGCCGCCCGCGCCTGCGCCCAGGGGTACCACCGCCACCTTCCCCGCCAGCGCATCTGCGGTCACGGGAGGAGGATATCGGCGCCGGGAATGTCGACCTGCTCAGTCGGGTTTACAATCGGTGCGATGGCCCCGAACCCGACCCCCCACCCGATCGACCCCCGAGGGCCCCGCTTCAACCAGGCCGTCCTCGCCGCCGGCCTCATCGCCGCCTTCCTCGTCGACTGGCGTCCGGCCGTCCCCTTCTTCGCCGCCGTCCTCCTGTTGGGCGCCGCCTTCGGCCCCCGCTACGGGCCCTTCCTCCGGCTCTACGCCGACGTCATCCGGCCCCGGCTGACCCCGCCCTCCGCGCTCGAGGACCCCCGACCGCCGCGCTTCGCCGCTGCGGTCGGGGTGGCCTTCCTGACTGCGGCCTCGCTGGCTTTCCTGGCCGGCGCACCCAGCCTGGCGTGGGGCCTGGCCCTGGTGGTCGCCGCGCTGGCCGGTCTGAGCGCCGCCACCGGCCTGTGCGTGGGCTGCGAGATCTGGCTGATGCTGGCCCGCCGGCGCGGCATCCAGACGGCGGCCTGAGCGTGGTCCCGCGCCTGGCCGTCGTCGTGGGCCTGCTGACACTGTTCGCCGTCGCTCGGGCCCTTTACGGCCGCAGGCAGGTCCGGCTGCAGCGTGGCCCCGAGTCGCATCCTGCCGTCCCGGCTTCGCTTCGGGCGGGAGCGGCCCGCACGTGGGTCGTGTTCACCACCCCGTGGTGCGCGGCCTGCGGGCCGGTGGAGGAACAGCTGAGGACCTCGGATCCCGAGGCCCGGGTGGTACGGGTCGACGCCACGCAAGAGCCGGCCCTGGCCGGAGCGTTCTCGGTGCAGAGCGCCCCGACGGCCCTGCTGGCCGACGGCGAGGGGCGGGTCCAGGCCCGTCTGGTGGGGGTGGAGGCGGTCGACCGCTACCTCCTGGCCGCCGGCCCTCAGAGCACGTCCTCGGCCACCGCCGGGGGTGGGGCGGGCCCGAGAAGAGGGCGGAACCCGGGGGGGATGTGGTCCCGGGTGGGGTTCTTCTGGTCCCGGGTCGAGAGGACGGGGTCGGTGACGCCCCAGTCGGCCGCGATCGTGGGGTCGTCCCACGCCACGCCCAGCTCGTCGTCCGGGCTGTAGTAATGGTCGACCAGGTAGGTGATGGTCAGGTCGGTGAGGGCGGCGAAGCCGTGGGCCACGCCCGGGGGGATGTAGACGCCGACGTCGGCCGCGCCCCCCATGTCGAAGCAGACGGTCACTCCGTCGGTGGGCGAGCCCTCGCGGAGATCGTGGAGCACGACCCGGGCCGTGCCGCTGGTGGCGAACCAGTAGTCCGCCTGCTCGAGGTGGTAGTGGAGGCCGACGACGCTGCCCGCTACCTTCTCCGACCGGTTGGCCTGCACCATCTCCCGGCCGTCGGGGAACCACGAGCGCCGGTAGGTCTCCGCGAAGCGCCCCCGGTCGTCCTCGTGGGTGAGGGGATATATGACGACCACGCCGGCGATGGCGTCGGACGGCACGATGTCAGGGCTCGAAGCGGCCATATCCCCCTCGGTAGAAGATCAGCGGGCCGCCCTCGGTGCTCAGTTCGAGCTCCTGGACCCGCCCCACGACCAAGACGTGGTCGCCCCCGTCATACTCCGCTTCCAGCGAGCAGTCGACCCAGGCCAGGACGCCGGCCAGGATCGGCGCTCCTGAAGGGGCCGGGCGCCAGCCGATTCCCTGGAACTTGTCCGGTCCCCGGGTGGCGAAGACCCGGCTCACGTCCTCCTGGTTCTCAGCCAGGACGTTGACGCAGAACCGGCCCGCCTCCCGGATGCGTGGCCACGTGCCCGAGCTGCGGGCCACGCAGAAGGCCACCAGCGGAGGGTCGAGTGAGACGGAGGTGAAGGAGTTGACCGACAGCCCCACTGGCGTGCCTCCGTCGAGGGCCGTCACCACCGTCACGCCGGTGGCGAAGTGGCCGAGGATCTGCCGGAACCGGGCCTGGTTGATGGAGGCAGCGTCCGTGCCCTCGGGGCCGCCACCCCGCTCAGAGGGCCGCTCGGGGCCGCCACCCCGCTCAGAGGGCCGCTCGGGCCCGCCACCCCGCTCAGAGGGCCGCTCGGGCCCTGGCGGGTCCTCGGCCGTGCCGCTCACGACCGCTGACGCTACTGCCGGGCCGTTGGCGGGACGCCCCGCGATCCGTACCTAGCGAGCCCGGCACCACCACACGTCGGTGTGGTACGGGACCGGGAAGCGGGGCGGCATCCCGTCGAACAGCCGGCCCACCCGCTCGAGCACGTCTGTCCGCTCGGGCTCCGGCAGCACCGAGATCCAGCTGATCGAGCGGATCCGGTCGACCATGGTGGCGGCATCGACCTCGTGCTCGAAGGGGTACTGCCTGCTCTCCAGGGCCGAGAACCGGTCTGTCCCGGCGAAGGCCTCCTTCCACGCCCCCGTCCGGTAGCGGGGCACCTTCCCGGCCTGGGCGTGAGGCTCGGTGATCTCGGCCAGGCGCTCGACCCAGTCGACGCTCCGGTCCCGGACGTTCCAGAGCATGGCCAGGAGTGCACCGGGCCGCAGGACCCGGGCGATCTCGGGGAGGGCCCGCTCGCCGTCGAACCAGTGGAAGGCCTGGCCCACGACCACGGCGTCGGCCGAGCGATCGGGCAGGGGGATGGCCTCGGCCGTTCCTTCGAGGATCTCGAGCCCGGGGAGGGCCCGATCCAGCTCGGCGCGCATTCCCGCCAGCGGCTCCACGGCCACAATCCGGGCTCCGGTGGGGACGAGCAGGCGGGTAAGCTTGCCCGTGCCCGCGGCCACGTCGACGACCGACATCCCGGGTCCGATCCCCAAGTCAGCGACCGCCGCCGGCGGATAGCCGGGGCGGGCCCGCTCGTAGGCGGGGGCGGTGGTGTCGAAGCCGAGGGCGGCGCGATGGAGCGCCATTGCGCACAGCGTAGAAGGCGGCGAGGGCCGCCCGGAGCCCTAGTGGAGCAGGAGCTGGAGGCCGTTACCGGCGACCACGGCCACGTAGAACCCGGCCACCATGGCCAGCCTGGTGGACAGGCGGCGGCGGCTGGAGGCGGCGGCTGCAGCCACGGCGATGAACGCGACCAGGGCGATCTTGGTCGGAGCGAGGATCCCCTGGGCGATCAGCCAGCCGGAGACAGGGTTGATCTCGACGCCGCCGCGGGCCATCGACATCTCGGTGGTGATGATGTCGCCCAGGTTCAGCACGAGGATGGCGACGACCAGGAGAGAACGCCGCCACTGCTCCCTCGACTCCTCCCACAACTGCAGTTCAGCCACTCGCACGCTCGCCCAGCTCCCTCGTGTGTGTCAATAGGCCATTCGAACCATTAAAGGCTTCGGCCCACGGTACCGATAATCCTTCCCCCCGTGTGTTCGTTCCCTCTCGTAGGGTGTTCGTGCCCGTGATCGAGCTGGGATTGCGCAACGACGTCTACCGGCGGCCGCTCTCGACCGCCCTCGACCGTCTGGGGC